>DATDTQ010000149.1:0-4758 GCA_035290765.1 Candidatus Peribacteraceae bacterium | reverse complement strand
AAGACGAAGGTGTGAACGAGCGGACGTTCACTGTGATACTTCTTTAGAGGCGCTTCAAGAAAAGTGGCTGGCCGCAGGGCTCAGAATGTGATCTGGATACTTTTTTTGTTCAGCATTCGCCCTGACATTCTGAGAGATCGGATAGGACTTCGGACGCATGTTCATCGGGAACCACATTTGGATACACCTCGGTAATTTCCCCCTGAGGATCAATGAGGTACGAGATGCGAGCAATGCCCATGTATGTCTCACCGTCTTTTGTTTTTTCCTGCCAGGCGCCGTAGGTTTCAACTGTTGGTCCCGATTCATCGGAGAGCAGTGGAAAGGGCAGGTCATGTTTACCAGAAAACTGTTTATGGCTCTCAACCGAATCCTTACTGACACCCAAAATCGCACAATTTGCATTTTGAAACTCACTCCATTGGTCGCGCAGCCCGCACGCTTCGGCTGTGCAGCCGGAGGTTCCATCTTTGGGATAAAAATACAAAAGGAGCCATTTGCGACGATAATCGTGCAGTGAGTGAACTTTGCCGTCTTGGTCGGGCAGTGAAAAATCAGGTGCGATTGAGCCTTTCTGAAGCATTAAATTGATTATAGCATTAACGCAACAAACCGTTGACGGTTTCAGCTTCAGGAATAAAATCCCGGAACCTCAAGCAACGTGTTTGAGGATTGCTTCTCTGTTCCTTTACTTCACAGCACCTTGGTTGGAGGACAAGGACTGTCTCGTGTTGATATTTTGTTTAACCAGTTTAGTTATAGGAGATAGTGGTATGGCGACCACGATGACGCCGGCGCCGCCGGCAAAACGAGTTCAGTTGAGACACGTCCAGCCGAAATCTCGGTACGATTCTGAACTTGGCGATGGTTATCATCTCTGTGTCACGCCCCAAGGGGTGTACATGTTCAAAGATGATGAATTTCTCTGGTCACGCGAGGACATGCGTCCGACCGGACCCGTAACGATCGTCCGCGAGGGCGGGCGCGTTAAGTTGAGTACCAATCAGCGCGAAATTCTCGATGTGCCGGTGGCTACAGGGATAAACCGCAAACGCGGTGAGCTGTAACGGACGGTTACGAGAAGCAAACAAGAAACGGCTGGCCCCCAGGGGCTGGCCGTTTTCTTATTTCCAAACAGATGTATTAATCCCCGGACAAGGGAACGCCGCGCAAAATTCCTTCACCTCAGCGGCGATGCGGCTGAGGATTTTCTCGTCGGTGTGATTTTCAATCACTTCGCTCATCCAATCCGCGATCGGCTTCATGTCTTTTTCTTTCATCCCTCGTGAAGTGATCGCCGGCGTTCCGATCCGGACGCCGGAGGGTTTGAACGGTGGGTTTGGATCGTACGGCACGGTGTTACAGTTACACTCGATGCCGGCTTTATCGAGCGCGCGCGACGCATCGCGGCCGGAAATGCCTTTACTCTGTTGCACTTCAAACAAAATCAAATGGTTATCCGTGCCACCCGTTACAAGTCTAAACCCATGACCTTTCAATCCTTCAGCCAAGGCCTTGGCATTTTTCACAATCTGCTCGGCGTACTTCTTAAATTCGGGTTGGGAGGCTTCCTGCAATGCCACGGCGATCGCTGCCGTCGTATTATTATGCGGTCCACCCTGGAGGCCCGGTATAATCGCTTTATCAATCGCTTCGGCGTGCTCCTTTTTACTGAGGATAATCGCGCCGCGCGGTCCGCGGAGTGTTTTATGCGAGGTCGTAATGCCAGTATCGGCAATCGGGAACGGATTGGGATGCACACCGCCAATGATTAACCCGGTGATGTGCGATGTATCAGCGTGGAAGAATGCGCCCACCTCATCACAAATCTGCCGGAAGGCGGCAAAATCAATAGTCCGCGGGTAAGCGGTGTAGCCGGCGACGATGATTTTGGGTTTCACCTCTTTGGCGAGTTTCCGGATCGCATCAAAATCAAGGCGTTCCGTTTCGCGATCAACCGCGTAGGGGACTGAGCGGTAGAGTTTGCCCGAGAAATTGACCTTCCAGCCGTGGGTGAGATGCCCGCCCATGGGCAGGTCAAGGCCCATAATCGTATCTCCTGGTTGGAGAAGTGCATGGTAGACCGCCATATTCGCCGGGCTCCCCGAATAGGGCTGAACGTTGGCGTGTTCGGCGCCCAAAAGCTTTTTGGCGCGTTCAATCGCTAAATTTTCCACTTGGTCCACAATTTGCTGACCTTCGTAATACCGCTTCCCCGGATAGCCTTCGGAATATTTATTCGTCAGAAGGCTGCCCGAAGCTTCCATGACCGCGTGCGAAGCGTAATTCTCCGACGCAATCAGACGAATCGTCGCAAACTCGCGTTTCTCTTCGGCCATAATTAAGTCGCGAATCGTTGGATCAGTCTTGGCGAGAGCAGGCAGATACGTCATAGGGGATTGCAAGATACAAGACGTAAGACGTAAGACACAAGCAACTTATGTCTTGTGTCTTAGGTCTTTTTCTCGCGGTTTATTTCAAGCAGTTCCCGTGCCGTAACGATTTCATTCATATGCTGGTCATGCGGCTCCGCTGGGACGTGCGCAATCAATTGGCATTCCAGCGCTGCACCGATGAAGCGGACTCCAGAGTCTTTTTTACGGCGCTCTGCAATCCAGCGGTCATATCCACCGTTGCCTCGGCCTAAGCGGTTTCCCTGGCGGTCAAAGGCGACCCCGGGCACGATGACCGTAATCCCGCTGGTTTGCGGCAGTAGCGGGGCATCCTTCGGTGGCTCACGCACGCCGAGCGGGCCTTTGATGAGACTTTCCAGATCTATGCACTGTCGGAAAACCAACTGAGTGTTTTCGAAACGAGGCAGAAACAAGACATCACCGCGTTTTAGAATCTCCTCAATAAACAGATCAAGCTGCGCTTCATTGCGCATGGCGGCATAGGCGCAGGTTACGCCGCCTGCCGGAATCGCCTCGAGCAGGCGGCGGCAAAGCGAGCGGCTTTCTGCGGAGCGCTGAGTCTCAGGCAGATACTCAAGGCGTTCCTTCATAGCGTCGCGCACCTTCTTTTTTTCATCAGTGATATGCATAGATCGCGCGTTAAAATATTTCGGCAGCTGCTTCGGCCAGATTCACCGCTTCCTCCTTTGCGCTAATGCGAGTCTTAGGGCCACCGATCTCACAATGGAGTTTGAGCGGTTGCTTAAAGATGTCCGTGAGGATTGCTTCAACTGTCCGACTGGCATCGATGGCGGCGACTTTATCGCGATGAAAGGCAGACGCAAAGGTCAACGTCACTGTCGTATCATCGACTGCTGTAATCCGGGCGTCTTTGAGCGACATCCGAACCGAAGGCGGTGTCGTTCGACTCAGAACGGTTGGCCATTCCTCTTTGATGTTCTGCAGTGTCACTTCTTTGGCTTCGAATGTTGCTGGAGATGAAGCGGCAACCGGTGGCTCACTTTCTGTTTTCGTTACCGTAAGAGACGACTCGACCTTGCCTTTGACTTTTCGTTTCTTCGGTTCTTCCACGGTCGTAGACGTAGATGTTCTGGTGCAAAGACTCAGGAGTGCCGCTTCGGCGACGAGGCCTGGCACCGGCGCGGCGCGGAGATCACGCAATGCGGTGAGAAGTGTATCGAGTTGTTGTTCAAACATGTCTGTTGCTGTGCCGGCGTTCACTGCTTCATGGAGATTTCGACGAACTGCCTCGAGCAGTTGCCGTAAAAACGTATCGAGCGGGATGCCGGCGTTTTCGAGTTTGGCCACGATTTCAATCAATGCTCCGCGATCATCCGATGCAATTGCCTGGATGGTCGGAGCGATGGCTTCCTGGCCGCTTAAGCCGGTGCGGCTTGAGACATCGGGCAGCGTGATTTTCGGGAGCGAGCGGAGTTGGTCCATCAGCGAAATTGCATCACGCAATCCGCCCTGGGCGTGTTCCGCCACAGCGCGCAGCGCTTCACGATCAATCACGATTTTTTCGGAATCAGCGATGTACTGCAGTCGACGGACAATATCTTCGGTGCGAATGCGGTGGAACGGAAAACATTGGCAGCGCGATTGGATCGTGGCCGGTACTTTATGCAGTTCGGTTGTACAGAGAATAAAGAAGGCGTACTCCGGTGGTTCCTCCAGCGTTTTAAGAAGCGCATTGAAGGCTTCTTTGGTAAGCATATGTGCTTCATCAATGACGTAGACTTTGGCCCCGGACGCAACGGGCGAAAATTGGATTTTTTCGATCAAGTCGCGGACGTCATCGATGCCGCGGTTTGAGGCGGCGTCGATTTCCAGCAGATCGACGAGCGATCCATCTGTGACGCCTTGTTCAATCTGGTTCCGAATGACTTCATCTTTGATGCCGCGTGTCAGGAGGGCTTTGGCCAGGATACGCGCCACCGATGTCTTGCCGGTGCCGCGGCTGCCGGCAAAGAGATAGGCGTGGGCGACTTTGCCCTGCCGAATGGCTTGTTCGAGCGTGGTCACAACGTGCTCCTGCCCGGTGACATCAGCGAACGTTTGCGGTCGGTAGGTGCGGTAGAGAGACATAACGGATCACTATCATAGAATGGAAGCCCGATACGGCGAAGGAGAAACCATGATTTCCTCTTTCCTCAGGCGGTCACTTTTGCGACTATAGGGTCATATCTCCTCCGCTTTCTATGCGAACATTTGCCGTAAGTGCCCTGACTGCTTTGCTGCTGGCAGGTTGTATCGATACTACCGGTATTTCGCCGGAGTCCAGTAAACCTCCCAAAGGCAACTCGACCGCATCGGTCATTGTCGAAGAGTATGGGGATCTGCA
>DATDTQ010000148.1:0-2474 GCA_035290765.1 Candidatus Peribacteraceae bacterium | reverse complement strand
CAGCACGGCGACCATGAACAAGGGCAGCAGACTGTGGATCATTTCCGAAGAAACATCCATCAACAGACTGACAAAGCCGAGCACCCACACACTGCGGGGCATCCCGCTCAACGGATAATTGCTGGTCTTGCGCATCGAAGTTTACCGAAATTGTATTTATTCACCACCCGGCTATCGGCCACCCGACATTCGAGATTGGCGTAGCACTCGGCGATCAGCGGCGGCGCCACCTGCGAGGCGGGCAGCGGCGTCAGCTTGAATTTCTTGAACTTGTCCACCTTTTTTCCAGAGCAGTTGCCGACACCACCACCTGCTTTGCCAGCTCCACCGATGGGATGTTGAGCACGCATTCCTTAGTCGCCCGCAGCGCATCGAAGCTGTAGTTCCGTCCGCTGATCACGCAGCCAACCAGCGGTGGCTCGAGCTCCATCATCGTGTGCCACGACTGGGTCATGATGTTCGCCCTGCCCTTGTGCGCGGTCGTCACCAGCACCACCGGCCCCGGCTCGAGCAGGCGGTAAACGCGGGACAACGGATAAGTTTTTTTAGCCATCGTTGTACTTCCTTACGACAAGGAGATCGAACCCTACCCCTTTAACCGGATTTCGCAACAGCGGTAGCGTGTTTAGCCAGAAATCTGTCCAGTTGATTCGCAAATGCCTGGCGGTCGCCCTGGCTGAGCGCAGGCGGGCCACCCGTGTCCACACCGCTGCCGCGCAGTCCGTCCATGAAGTTGCGCATCGTCAGCCGCTCCTGGATTGTGTCTTTGGTATAGAACTCCCCGCGCGGATTCAACGCATGGCTGCCCCGCGCGATTACCTCGGCGGCCAGCGGAATATCGGCGTTAATCACCAAGTCGCCCGTCTCGACCATCTCGGCGATCTTGTTATCGGCCACATCGAAACCCGCCGGCACCTGTATCGCCCGGATGACCTGCGAAGGCGGGCAATACAGCAACTTGTTCGCCACCAGCGTCAACTGGATATGCCGCCGCTCCGCCGCACGGAACAGGATTTCCTTGATGACCTTCGGACACGCATCGGCGTCTACCCAGATTTGCATAATTTTTTGGCCTGCTAGGGTTCTTATCTATACGCCAAGCGCTCAAGTGGGCCTGAATACTCAGCTATTAATGCATACAAGGGATCCGTTCCTCTATAAAAAGATTCAGAATCCACGCCATTTTCTGGAGTTAATTTTGCCTCTTTTCTCACAGTAGATATCGCCCCCTTTCCAACTTGTCGTTTCAAACCAGGAAATCCAATTTGCGCAACCTTATCGAATTTAGTTTTAGGTTTTCCAAACCCAAATATTCCTCGGCTATGTTCGATTTTGCATACGTCGATAAAGTTTTTATGCGGATTGTGTAAACAAAAATCAAATCTACGCAAACATGCGTCAAGTTCTTTGTAGGTAATCGTATAAAAATGTTTATCTAAAGGACGTGAGTTACGACGAAGATAATCTGCAATAAAATAAACTTCAGGGTCGTCAGTTCTTAATTCAAGCGCTTTTAATCGGCGATATTGTTTCAACTTATCTTCTGCAATATCAACGATAAAATCTTCTAATTCTTTCTGGCCCACAATTGGAGCGCGCTTTGTCCTGTTAAAAAAATAGAGCAGTACTAATAAAGCAGTTCTTTTATTTGCATCATGAAATGGGTGATCTTTCACAAGACCAAAGACAAGAGTGGCACAACGTTCATATGATGTTTCCCACTTATCCTTCCCATCGAAACCAGTGAACTGACGATAAACAGCTGAGTGGAGTAAGTTTGGCTCCCTTGGACCGATACCACCCATCCCGTACCCCTCTTCATAGAAATAATCAGCTATCAAAAAATGTGCTCGTAAAACATCGCGAATACCAATATTTCCGTTCTTCGTATATGGATCATGATCTCCAAAATGATCACACCAACGAAGGAATTCCGTTTTTACTTGTTGGTTTTCAATGTGAATTTCCATTATATGTAGACAAGTCTATTGATGAGCAAAAGGTTGCAATTAGCATCCGTAATATATTCCATCTTTAATATTGGCCTGAAAATTCAACCATCCAAACAATGCCTCGCGTAAAATCACCACCGCACTATAACGCTGCCCTCCGCAAATAACCATTCACCTTTAACCTGATTACCCCCCAACGTGTCCATTGAAGTCGAACGTTTCTTCTCCGAACAGAGCCCGCTTGCCACCGAGGTCGCGTCGTTCCGCCCGCGCGATCAGCAGCGCGAGATGGCGCTGGCGGTGGCCGAGGCGATACGCGACAACGCGATCCTGGTCGTGGAAGCAGGCACCGGCACCGGCAAGACGTTCGCCTATCTGGTTCCCGCGCTGCTCGCGGGCGGCAAGGTGATCATCTCGACCGGCACGAAGAACCTGCAAGACCAGCTGTTCCAGAAAGACCTGCCGATGGTGCGCGACGCGCTGAAGGCGCCGGTTTCAGTGGCCTTACTCAAGGGGCGCGCG
>DATDTQ010000147.1:0-6467 GCA_035290765.1 Candidatus Peribacteraceae bacterium | reverse complement strand
ACCTTTTCTGCCTATTATACTTTCGTTTAAGGGCAAGAAATTACCTGTGATTAATTTGTTGGCAGACACCGGCGCAGACGAAACTATTTTGCCGTTGGAACTTGCAGAATTACTAAGTGTCCGCTTGGACTTAGATTCTGCTTACACGATTTTTGGCGCCGGTGGTGGAGAATTTGATGTATATCGTTCTGAAGAGCTACTTGATTTTTGTATTCCGCCACAGAGAGGATTTAGCAGGCCTTTAAAATGGAAAGCGCACGTAAGCTTTACTAAAGAACAACCTACGCCATTATTGGGTCACAAAGAGTGTTTAGAAAAATTTAGGCTTAATTTTGATGGTCCTCAACATTGTTTCACGATTGAGTAAGGATTTTCTTTAAAATCTTATTAACAATTTGCGGATTTGCCTGGCCTTTTGATTCCTTCATGACCCAGCCGACAACAGCGCCGAGCGCGGCTTCTTTGCCGGCGCGGTAGGATTCAATAGCCTTTAGATTCGCCTCAATTGCCTGTTTTACCAGAGCCTCAATCGCTGAATCATCTGAAATCTGCTGCATGCCGGATGCAGCAATAATTTCACTCGCAGATTTACAGCTGCTGACCATTTGTTCGAGCACTTCCTTTGCAGCATTGCCAGAAATCGTGCCGTCATCGATTTTCTGAATCAGTTCGAGGAGCGCATCGGCATTTGGTCCTTCGTGCACGGACTTCTCAGCGGCATTTAAGAAGCCAAGCAGTTGTGTTAGCACGAGACTTGAGGCGCGCTTCGCATCGCCAGTTGTTTTGTGGACAGCATCAAACATCGCGCGGAGCTCCGGCTGGTCAATCAACTGATCAGCCTGCTTATCATTCAACCCAAATGACATGTACTGTGCCTTCCGCTCACCCGGCAGTGGCGGCAAATTCTTTTTGATCGCCTCCAAATCCTTCTTTTCGATGACAAGCGGCGGAATATCCGGTTCGGGGAAGTACCGGTAATCATCAGCGGTTTCTTTTTCACGCAGCACGCGAGTTTTTTCTTGTTCATCTTGCCAGCCGACGGTGAGATTTGTTTTTAACGGTCCGCCGCTCTCGTCCCAGAGCGAACGGAGCCGCTTTTCTTCATATTGCAGTGCTTTTTCGAGCGCTTTAAAGGAATTAAGGTTCTTAATTTCGCTGCGCGGATTCAATTTCGTCGAACCTTTCTCGCGGAGCGAGATTGAAGCGTCAAAACGCATCATGCCCTTAAACATATCCGCCTCACTTGCATCAACGGCAATGAGAATGCGGCGGAGTTCTTGCGCAAACGCGACGGCTTCGTCCGCCGATCGTAAATCAGGTTCGGTCACAATCTCCATGAGCGGTGTACCGGCGCGGTTATAGTCGCAGAGTGTGGTGGCGCCGCGGTGCGTCAGTTTGCCTGCATCATTTTCCATGTGCAGGCGCGTGATGTTACAAACCTTCGTGCCTTGGCTGCGACCGCTATGATCCTTTAATTCATATTGCACTGTTCCTTTGACTGCAAGAGGGAAGTCGTACTGAGAAATTTGAAACCCCGCGGGCAAGTCTGGGTAGAAGTAGTGCTTGCGGTCGAAGTGACAGTCAGCGTTCACCGTGCATTTCAGCGCCAATGAGGCGCGAATGGCTTTCTCAATCGCTTTGGCATTAGGAGCCGGCAATGTACCAGGGTGCCCCATACAAATAGGGCACACGGTGGTGTTCGGTGACTTACCGAAAGCATCATTGTCACAGCCGCAGAACATCTTCGTCTTCGTGTTCATCTGGGCGTGGACTTCCAGGCCGATGATGACTTCAAGATGAGCTGCCATATGAATTGTTAGTTCTTATTCCAGTTAAGGAGGTCATGAGCGTTGCCGAAGGGCCGATGACAGCTTCTAGATTAACAGCCATATAGTTCATTAACGTGAAGCGCGGCTTTAGAGGCTTCCAGACCAGCTATTTAGCTCAAAGTGTAGCCATTTGTAGCTCGGATTACTACAGCGGGAAACGACACTTGCATCCTTTAAGAACGGTGGTATGGTTTCGCCAATGATCCGTGTGGCAGAGGTTGCACCGGCCACAGATGAAGAGTTGATGTTCGAAGTTCAACAGGGAGATGAAGTTGCGTTTGAGCAGTTAGTGCAACGATATCAAAGGGAACTACTTACATATCTCTTTCGAAAAACTGGAAGTAGAGAAGGAGCAGATGATGTGTGGCAAGACACACTCCTCAACCTTTTTCGCTATGCTTCTCAATACGACACGAGCCGAAAATTGAGGCCTTGGATCTATACGATTGCGACAAATCTTTTTATCGACTGGGATCGTCGCCAGAGACGTCGCAACGGAATCAGCCTGGAGAGAGAAGTTGTTAATGGGGAAGAAAAAATGCTGTTGAGAAACATTATCGAGGGTCGTGAACCAGAGGCAGAGGTGGAAGAGTCGATCGCGGAAGAAAGAATGAGAATTCGACGACTTGTGGCCGCGTTGCCCCCAAAACAACGCACTGCAGTTCGGTTGGTCTACTTCAAAGGACTAAAGTATCGCGAAGCAGCTGACCAAATGAATATTCCGATGGGAACAGTGAAATCAAGTCTTCACACTGCCCTTGGAAAACTTGGCTTGGCTTTAGAAGCAGAGGACCTCCTCAACGATAATCAACAATCAATACCCCATTCAAGTGGTCCACTTCGTGTTGAACCACGCGCGCATCCAAGTCCGTTAAACGGCGTTCCTGATCTGCCCCTTTTTCATCGAGAAAACGCAGCGTAATCGCCATTGCGCGTGGCACTTCTACCCCGATGCCTGGCAGGCTGAGACAGCCCTCTTCCAGGATATCGATTTCGGCGCTGCGCCAGGTAATTTCCGGATTCACCAGTGGCGTCATTTTGCTGTTGATGCGCGCCAAACACACTCGCCAGGATTGGCCCACTTGCGGGGCTGCGATCCCGAGGCCGTCGGCGGCTTTGACGGTCAATTTCATATCTTTGATGAGCTGTTTTACCTCTTTGGTAATTTGGGGAACGCGCTGCGTCTTCTTCCGGAGCAGCGGATGATCAGCGCCGGTGAGAATCGACAAAATGGGCACGGGCGAATCGTACCTGCACTAACCTTCAGCAATCCAGCAGTATTGTCATTTCGAGCCTGTCGAGAAACGGCAATACAACCAAGTGTCCAAGGTGACATTGTTGCATTTCGACAGAGCTCAATGTGACAATGTGGTTCAGGCCACGAGCTGCCGCAGCGCAGCCTTCTGCCGCAGCGCTTCGACAGATTGAATCGAATGATCCCGCAGCATACGCAGAAAGGCTTGGGCAGTGAGAGTTACATCGGTCAGCGCCCGGTGGCGAGTCTCCGGAATCGGCAAGCTAAAACGACGAGCCAGAACATCCAAACTATGACGGAATTCCCGTGGATACAGCGCTCGACTCAGGCGGAGGGTGCAGAGGCACTCGGGAAGCTCTACATAGCCCCAACAACACTCCTTTTCAGCCGTCAGGAAGCCCACGTCAAAGTCGGCGTTATGGGCCACGAGGATCGAATCTGAGGCAAAATTCAGGAAGAGCGGCAAAACCTGATCAATTGTCGGCGCTGCGGCCACATCGGCATCCGAAATACGATGAACTTGACGCGCTTCAGCAGGAATCGGACGTTCTGGATTCACGAGCGATAAAAAAGTCCGATCTTCACAGGCCACTCCATTTTCGATACGCATGCCGGCAATTTCAACAATGCGGTGCCCGCGGCGGGGGTCGAGGCCGGTGGTTTCAACGTCGAAGACAGTGAAGGCGGGTAGTCCGGCCATGTCTCGACTATAGCGAACGTCCGACAAGAGACTAGTGAAAAATTATTTTCGGGACGATCTTCGCTTGTCTAGAACTGATGTTTCTTTCCCAGTGCATCTAGGCCCCGGGATTTCTCTTTTTTTGTTTGCGCGTCAAGTCACGATTATAGTTTCCGACACTTTTCTGTGTTCGCACTTCCTTTCTATCATGAAAACGTTTATTTATCTCTTCAGCAATTAAGCCAAAATTTGGAATTCCCCACTTCCATTGAAAATCAGGATTTTTTATAAGATTCAGAAGTGCGGATCGCTCCTCCTCTGTCCAAGGAATTTGACCCCTTCCTTCAATAAGCAGCTTCATGTCGGTGCGAATACTCTTCATTTCTTTGATCATCCTGGCCTTTCGACAGTGCTCTCGAAATGCTTCGCCTTCAAACCCACCCTTAAACCAAGTTTCCATTCGCGTTAGCTTTCTTTCTTTGCGGATTTTGGCCCGTTCTGCCTCTGGCATTAACAATCCTAGAGCGTACGTAACTGCCTTTTTACAGACTTCCATATGACTTTCAGGATCTTCGGGAAAGTATTCCCTCGCAATATCTATGCATCGAGCAAAATTGCCGCCTTGTCGGTACAAGTCTGCAATTTCAGGATGCTCTTGCGCTAAACGAGAGCCGATTTTCTGTGTGAGTTTCATGGCCACAATTTGCTCCGGCGTTTCAGCTGCCTGATACGTGCCTTCCGGTACTTTTGTAGCAAAGCTAACCATGGAGGGTGATTTTAACGCGAAGTGACTTATTGTCTATCCTAGAACTGATGTTTCTTTCCCAGTGCATCACGATGGTACTGACCGAGCTCATTGATCTTCCGAGCCAGGTCATTATGAACAACCGGACCCTCAATGCAGAGGCGAATGCCGAGTGGATCCACTGTACAGTTCCCACAGAGTCCAAAACCGCATTTCATATACCGTTCGAGCGAGAGTTGGGCCGGTATTTTGTGTTTTAAACAGAGATCGGACAGCGCCAAGAGCATCCGTTCCGGGCCGCAGCCGAAAACCCGGTTGATCGGCTCAGTCGGCCGTTGGCCTGTGATCATCTGTTCAAGATAATGTACGTTATATCCCTTAAAGCCGGCCGATCCGTCATCGGTTGTCACGTGAAGCGTCACGTGCGGCAGCGCTTTCAGCTCGTCCAAGTAAAGCAAGTAATCTTTACTTCGGGCTCCGACAATGACTTCAACCGTGCAGCCGCCTTCTTCCACTGCTTGGGCCAGAAAATGCAAAGGGGCAGCACCGTAACCGCCCGCGACCAGCGCGATGTGTTCACCCGGTTTCCATTCGTAGTGCGTCCCGAACGGCCCGCGCAGCCCGATAAGATCGCCGACCTTGCATTTTGCCAGTTCGATCGTCATGCCGCCCACAGCAAAGAACGTGATTTTGGTGACGGCGTCGTCGTCGTCGGCCACGCTCATCGGCACTTCGTTTACGCCCGGCAGCCAGACCATAAGAAACTGTCCCGGCTTGGCACCGAGGGAGCCTTCGAACGTGAATGTCTGAACCATCGGAGTTTCTTTTTTAACGGATTTGATCCGATAAGTCTTAGGCAAACGCGATTGGAGGTTGATTGAAGTCACAAATGCAGTGTAAATGAAGCAATGCAACAATAAAACAATGAAACAATGAACGTCATGAGTTCAAGTTATTCCGAGCGGTTTGGATGCTGGTGCCAAGTAACGCAATTACTTCTTCAGCTTGCTGCAAATACTTTTAGTTCTTTTCTTTTGGGACATAGCCTCCGTCCTGAAGAAGTCTCAGCCAGTATCGGCTTTCATATGCCTCTTTCATGGCAATAGAAGTCTTCAAAATAAAATCACGTCGGCTCTGCGCTTGCTGAGCTTCTTCTACGTTTGCACCAACGCTTGTTGCCGATCGAAGTAGTTGTTTGCTAAGTACATACTCTCGTTGATCACTTTGTAGTCGTTTGTACAGGTTGACTATTGCCAGCGCAAATTCATAGGACTTCGCTCGGAGCGGGTTCTTTACTGTCTGAAGCATGGGAGATAAAGTGTACTTTTGTACACCCAATTGTCAATCCGGATTGCTCCGTTGTTTGATTGTTCCATTTTTGACGGTTCCAACAATCTCACTGATGTTCTTTATACCTTCATTCGTGCACCAAAGCTGCATCTCTTCGCAGACTTTGGCGAATACATCGGCGCCACGGTCGGCCACGGCCGTGCCGATGCCGACCAGAGCGGCGCCGGCGATCATTAATTCAAGCGCATCTTCACCTGTGTATACACCACCCGTGCCGATGATTGGTAACTTCGTAGCTGCGTAGACGTCGGCGACGCATTTCACCGCAATTGGTTTGATGCCGGGGCCCGAGAGACCGCCGACTTTGTTGGCCAAAATCGGGTGACGGCTGCGCAGATCGATTGCCATGCCGGGCCCGACGGTATTGATCACCGTAAACCCATCCGCCCCGGCTTTGGCGCAGGCGATGGCAATCGCCGCGATGTTGTCGACGTTCGGTGAGAGCTTAATGAACACCGGCACCTTGCCGCTGATCGCCTTCACGGCTTTGGTCACTGCTGCAGCGTCAGGCGCGCTACACGCAAACGGCCGTCCGAATTCATCTTCGATGTTCGGACAACTGATATTCACTTCCAGCGCATCAATGCCTTTAATTTGCAGAATCGCCTC
>DATDTQ010000146.1:0-3066 GCA_035290765.1 Candidatus Peribacteraceae bacterium | reverse complement strand
GATTTTCCAGGAGCAAATGGGCAAGAATATTGGTATCTTTGTACGCAATCAGCCTGTCTTTAAAATTACCGTTCAACAGGATGATCTAACGACGGCCGATGTGGTTATAATGATCCCCGATCCGGTCTTGAGTCCGGTCTTCGTTGATGATCTCAATGTCTCCAAACACGTTACGTTCATTCCCGTTGAATCCTAATGGCAAAATCACGTAGTCGCATGTGGCCCTGGCTGATTGGTGTTGTAACGGTGGTCCTCGTCATCATTGCTTTACCGCAATCTGCGCGCCAGTGGACGCCCGGACCGCTCCGCACGGCCGGTCTCCACTTCGGCTTGGATTTGGCAGGTGGTACCCAGCTTGATTTCCGTATTTCTGAGGAAGAGTTGCGGGCGCAAATGGCCGCCACAGAGCAAGCGCTTGAAACCGCGCGGCAGGGGGCTGACCAAGACACGATCAATCGTCTTGAAGCTGAACTTGTTGCGCTGCAAACACAGCAACAAAATCTCATTGAGGCCATTCGAACAGTTCTCGAACGGCGCATCAACGCGCTTGGTGTGAGCGAAGCACTCATCACCCCATCGTATTTCGGCAATGAAAAACATCTACTCGTTGAATGTCCAGGTGTGGTGGATGTGCAGCAATGTATCGACACTGTCGGTAAGACGATTGCGCTTGAGTTCAAAGAAGAATTCACGGAGACAACCGCTGAGTTTGAAGCAGAAGTCCGCGCCGCCGCGGCCGCCGCGCAACGGCGTATCACGGAAAGCGGCGAGACGCTCGCCGTCTTAGGCCAGGACGTCGGCGACCAACTCGGACGTTTCTACACCGAAAACGGGCAATTTTACCGCGACACGCTGCCGAAGGGATTGGAAGAAGTATGGAATCGCTCCCCCGCAGCCGGCGTCGGTCTCTTCGAAGGCAGCATCAGCTCAACTGTTCAGCAGCCAGATGGGTCGATTGAATTTATTGATATTCCCGGTCTCTTCCTGCTGGAAGTAACAGCGCCACGCTCCATGAGCGGGCGCGTGCTGAATCAAGCGGATACGGCCTTTACGTACTTGGCCGAAAACGATGACGCACTCGAATTTTTACTCCATACGGATCGCGTACTCGATGACACCGTGCCGCTCCAAGTTTCCGCCGCTCTGAAAGCGATGTTTGGCGGGGAAACCAAAGCAATGACGGATCTCGGTGACGGCACGGCGCGCATTCTGCATCTCCGTCAGCGCACTTCAGGGGGTGAGCGCATGGCCGCCAGCCACATTTTGATTGCCTATAAAGGAGCCCAAGCAGCGGACGCGTCCGTGACGCGCACGCGCGAAGAGGCGCAGGCCTTGGCTGCGGCAGCGGCCGCGCGGGTTCGCGGCGGGGAAGATTTTGTGACCGTCGCGCGCGAGGTGTCCGACGGACCCTCCGCTGAAGATGGTGGCAATCTCGGTGAATTTGGCCGCGGCGAAATGGTACCGGCCTTCGAAGCGGCCGCTTACGCGCTTGAACAAGGCGCCGTCAGTGATCCTGTCGAGACACCGTTTGGTTTCCACGTTATTCGTTCCAACCGCGCGCCGACGCCTGAACCTGATCGCGCAACGTACGATGAATTGATCGTCCGCGGTGAAGCCGCCGCCGCAAAGGCGACGGACATCTTCACGCGTCTGCAAAATAACCAGGTGACGCGGCCGGAGGAATTGGCAAACGTCCGCTTCATTTTCTTCTCTCTCAAACCGACTGGCTGGAAGGATACGCCCCTCGACGGCAAGCATTTCCGCTCGGCGACGGTGACGACCGACGGCATTTCCGGAATTCCGGTCGTGCAAATTACTTTTGATGAAGAGGGCGGCCAGATGTTTGCCGAACTAACCAAGCGCAACGTCGGCAAGCAACTCGCCATCTTCGTGGGTGGTGAACTGGTCTCTGCACCGGTCGTGCAGGGCGAGATTACCGGTGGCACAGCCGTGATTACAGGCAGTGCCAACTTCCAGGAAGCGCAACGGTTGGCGCAAGACTTGAACACGGGCGCTATCCCCGCTCCGATTTACCTAAGCGGTCAGCGTACGGTCGAAGCGACACTCGGCGCGGAGGCGCTGCAGATGTCGCTGTGGGCCGCGCTCGTCGGCTTCATTCTGTTATCGATATTCATGATCTTCTCGTACCGCTTGCTCGGCATTGTGGCTACGCTGGCACTTCTGGTCTACACTTTCCTCTTCATTGTCTTCCTGAAGCTCCCGCTGTTCCTCGTTACGAGTCAGTACACAGTCCTCACGCTGGCCGGCGTGGCCGGTATTATCTTGAGTATTGGTATGGCCATCGACGCCAACGTGCTGATCTTCGAGCGCATGAAAGAAGAGTTGAAGAAAGGCAAAGAATTGGAAACAGCGATGAATATTGGATTCACCAAGGCCTGGCCGAGTATTCGGGATGGAAACGTCTCGACGATCATCACCTGCTTGATTTTGATCTTTATCGGCACCTCGATCGTGCGTGGCTTTGCTGTCGCGCTAATCACGGGTATTCCGATGTCGATGTTCACGGCGATCGTGGTCGTGCGCTGGATTCTCCGTTGGATTATCAAAACGCCTCTAGGTAAGAATTCAAAGCTTTTCTCGGCCTAAACGTGGCCACCGTCTTTCTCGGCATCGGTTCGAACATCAATGCCGCGGAAAATCTGCGAATGGCAGCGGCTCTTTTCCGTGCAGTGTGGCCAAATATTGTTTTTTCCTCTGTATACGAAACAGCGCCGCGCGAAATTGAAGATCAGCCCGTTTTTTTAAACACCGCTGCAACGATTGAGACCGATGAAACAGTCGAGATAGTTCACAAAAAGACAATGGCCATCGAGCAAGCGCTCAAGAAGGCGCCACCGTTTCGTTTTGGCCCGCGGACAATTGATATCGATATTCTTTTGTATGACGATGTGAACATTCGCACTGATTCCCTAACAGTGCCGCACCCACGCATGCTGGAACGACACTTTGTGTTAGAACCTCTCAGTGAACTCATGAAATTGGATGATCAACAAAGCAGGGCCTTACAAGCCGCCGCCAATCAACACTGCGTAATTACAAATCTGG
>DATDTQ010000145.1:0-6363 GCA_035290765.1 Candidatus Peribacteraceae bacterium | reverse complement strand
TCCAGCGAAGACGGCACGATAGCGCCATGCGCAAAGTCGTTTTGTGCGATGAAGCCGGCCAGCCAACAGGCACCATGGAAATTTTTGCCGCGCATGAGAACGGCGGCCATTTGCACCGCGCGTTTTCGGCGTTTGTATTTCGCAATGACATGTCGCAACTGATGATTCAGCAACGAAGCCCGCAAAAACCAGTGTTCCCTAATTTGTGGGCCAATACGTGTTGCAGTCACCCATACCCGGGTGAAGATATTGTCGCCGCAGGCGAGCGGCGCCTTACAGAGGAACTGGGTTTCACTGTTCCTCTGCGAGCAGCGGAGGCATTTGTGTATCGAGCGGACGATCCAGCGACAGGTCGAACTGAACACGAATACGATACGGTATTAGTTGGTCACCTGCTGAAAGACGTCCCGATCGTTCCGAATCCTGATGAAGTTGCAGCGTATAAATGGAACGACGTCGAAGCTATTGAACGCGAACTGCACAAACATGCCAAACAATTTGGCCCCTGGGTGGCCAAGGCGCTCGCGATTGCTTTGGCAGGGAAATAAATCTCAAGATACAAGATACAAATTGAATACTTGAATACTAGAATACTTGTATCTTGTAGCTTGGAATTTGGAATTTTTCTCAAATGTCATCAGAAGCAGCCCCCCTCCATTTGGCCATCATCCCCGACGGCAATCGCCGCTGGGCCAAAGCCAAGGGCTTGCGCCCTTGGAAGGGGCACGAAGAAGCCATGAAACGCATCCAAGAGATTTCGGATTGGTGCCAGGAAGACAAGCGGATTGATATTCTGACGCTGTGGCTCTTTTCGACGGAGAACTGGAAGCGTGATCCCGTGGAAATAGCTGAACTCATGAAGCTGCTGCAAAAAGAATTACAAGCGCAGCGCAAAAAGTTTATGAAGGAAGGAGTGCGCTTACGTCACGCCGGCCGGAAAGATCGTTTACCGCCGGCGTTGGCCACCTTAATCACTGAGATCGAAGCAGAAACAGCCGGTAACGAGCGCTTCACCCTGCAGTTAGCCATTGATTATGGCGGCAAGGACGAATTAGTGCGTGCCATCAATCGTTCCCTGACCTCAAGACCTCCTGACCTCAAGACCTTCTCCGAAGAAACTCTAAGTAACTTTCTGGATCAACCAGATCTGCAAGACATCGATTTAGTCATTCGCACATCCGGTGAAAACCGGACCAGCAACTTCTTCCTGTGGCAAAGTGCCTACGCGGAATGGATTTTCTCAGCCAAGAATTTTCCGGATTTCAAAACCGAGGACTTGGCCGCTGCCGTTACGGAATATGAAGAGCGGCAACGCCGCTTCGGGACTTGATCATGGCAACGATCGTTTCCGTCCCCGGCAAAATCATCCTCTCCGGCGAATACGGCGGCCGGATTCTCGGGCATCCATCAATTGTGGTGCCCGCGCCCTTCCGCCTCACTGCCTCCTTTATAGAAGGGTCATTTGGGGTTGAGTGGCCTGAGATTGAAGGCCGGAGTGACTGGACGGCCTACATTCGTGATATTTTGCTGTTGCTCGCTAAAAAGAGCGGCCAAAAACCGAAACGTATCCACATCGAAAATCAGATTCCACTCGGGAAAGGCATGGGGTCATCAACCGCCCTCGTTATCGCCCTGTCGCGACTCTTTCTCAGTGAAAACTGTCATGATGATGCGCTCGCAATCGAAGACAAAGTAAACCCCGGTCACAGCGGCATGGATTTTGCCGTGATTTGGCGCGCCGCGCCGATCCACTTTTCGGTGGAGAAAGGAGCGGAACCCATCAAGCTGGATGAGAAGCTGCTTCAAGGCGCGCTGCTGATTGATACAGGCGCGCCAAACGAAACAACGCCTGAACTCGTTGCCTGGGTAAAGTCTCGAAAAGACGAGTTGCACGAAGCGAGCGAGCAGATCGCTCGGTGCACGCAGCGAATTACAGAATTTGTCAGGCTGAGCGGAGTCGAAGCCCGACAAATTCTCCCTGAGGTCATTCACGACCACCACCGCGCGCAATGCGCGCTTGGAATCGTCCCTGAATCTGTAAAAGCACTCATAGCACGCATCGAAGCGGCTGGAGGCGCTGCTAAAGTGATTGGCGCAGGCGGAAGAAGTGGTGGAGCAGGGATGGTTCTGGCACTCGGTATTGGGGAAAATCTCATAAAAGAGATGAATTTACCTTACAGAAGGCTTTCCTGATATTAAGATTTAGGTATGGATTTGGAGAATGTCAAAAATGCATTTGATGTCCTACGGGAAGCCAGAAATCAACACTATAGAAGTGGTAAACACTTTAGAGTCGGTATTGTACGGGTTAGTAAAAGCAACTCTCAACTCATCAAGGACGCACTGCAACATCCGATGATTCGTGATATAGCTGCAACTCTCGACTCAAGGGAATCTTTAGAACGATTATTCGGTAGAGCTGCAGAATTTTTAAGATGTCAGAAGCTTCTTGATTCGCTCACGAAAAAAATGAAACTTGATCTTTATAAACTCTTAAGCGTTCATCTATTAGTCAACAGCAGACTTTTAGAAATGCAGCCGAAAAAAGTAATAAGCGCTACTATTTTAATAGAGCCATTAGTTTCAGATATTCTTGATGAAATAGAGTTCGAATGGTGTCGTGAAATACCCAGTGTAATCAGACGGGCCGTAGTCAATAGTCCTTCAGATCCCCGAGGATTCCTGAGAGAAGTAAAAATTAGGGCAGATGAAATTCTTTCTGAAGAAGAATTTGCCTGGTGTCGCGAAATGCCTAGCACAGTGCGTTATGCCGTGATCTATAATCCTTCAGGTCCTCGCCGTCTTTTGCGAAGAATTGGAAAAGGCACCCATGCAATTCTCAACGATCCAGAGTTTGCTTGGTGTCGCGAAATACCAGGAATGATAAGACATGTACTAATGCATTACTCTTTAGATCCTCGCCAAGTTCTCCGCACTGCCAGGGAAGTTACTATCGAGATACTGAGTGAAATGGAATTTTCTTGGTGCGCTAAATCGCCAAACTTAGTTTTAAAGGCTGCAATATACAACCCCTCCGATCCACGCCGATCTCTGCGGCAATTAGAAACAACGATGAATGAAATTTTAGCGAAAGAGGAATTTACTTGGTGTCGTGACACGCCATGGGTAGTGCGAGATGCTATTGTAGGGTATCCATCAGATCCTAGTGGATTTTTGCGTATAGCAAAGAAAACAGAGACTGCCATTTTTTCTGAAAAAGAGTTTGCTTGGTGTAGTCAGAGTCCGGACGTTGTTCGCTACGCAGTAATCAGACACCCTTCAGATTCTCGCCGTTTTCTACGAGATAACAAAGAAAGAAATCAGGGTATAAGATAGAATGAAAACATGTTAGTTACGGCTCGCTCCACCCCCAACATCGCGCTCATTAAATATTGGGGCAATCGGAATAATGGACTCCGTTTGCCGGCCGCCGACTCGCTTTCGATGACACTGAGCGAACCGACGGTGGATGTATCTGTAGAAGCTGCAAAGTACCTGAGCGTTCGCTCAACCAAGAGTGATGGCACAGAAAAACGGCTTTCTGAAGCCCAAATCAGGCGTTTTCAGGAAACAATTGAACTGATGCGCCGCTATCTTGAAGCACTCCATATAAAGGAGGCGCTACCGGAGAGTCTGCGTATCTCCATTCATTCGCACATTCCGCCCGGCGTCGGCCTCGCGTCGTCCGCCGCCGTCTTTTCCGCACTGGCGCGTGGGGTGGCTAGCTTGGTTGAGGAAACACAGGCCCTCGCTCCGGAAGAAATCAGCGTCTTGGCGAGGCTTGGTTCCGGTTCAGCCGCTCGCAGTATTTACGGCGGCTTTGTCACCCTGGAATCAGGCGAAGATAATGACATTGCCAGCGCCCAAGCGGCGCAGATTACCGACGAACATCACTGGGAACTTCATGACATCGTCGTCATTCCGAGTGAAGAGGCCAAAAAGATCGGTTCGACGGAAGGACACGCGTTGGCGCAAACAAGTCCCCACTTTATCGCACGTATCGAAGCGATCCGATCACATCGGCAACGTGACTGCATTGATGCAATCCAAAAAAAAGATTTTGAAAAGTTACAAAGGGTCGCGGAAGAGGATACCACCGACATGCATCACGTCATGATGACCAGTAAACCCCCGCTCCGTTACCTTACCGAAGATACACACCGCATTGTACGCGAAGTTACATCACTCCGTGAGAAAGAACATCTGCCCGTCCTTTATACAATGGATGCAGGGCCAACCGTTCATTTGATCTGTCCGAAAGATGCAGCCGACAAAATCCATGCATTTGCTCACAGTCAGAAGAATTGCTTAATTTACGCGACCAAGATTGGCAAAGGGGCTACGCTACTGGCCGATGGATCTGCGTAATTTGCCAGATAACCTCACCGCTTCAGAGCGCTGTGATCACCGCCGAGAACTGGTGGCCGCGGAAAGCGGCGTGGATTTGGGACTACTCACCACAAGTGACGATCGTATTGGCTTGGCCGATGAAAAAAACTGCGAGCAGATGCTCGGCACTGTTCCTGTGCCTATTGGCTATGCCGGCCCGCTCAGCGTTCGATTCAGCTCTGGCGAAACAGTCAGCGTTCATCTGCCACTCGCTACAACCGAAGCCGCGCTCGTCGCTAGCGTGAACCGCGGCTGCAAAGCGGTGCGCGAAGCAGGTGTGCATGTGAAGAGCGATTACATAGGTATGACGCGCTCACTGGCGTTTCGCGTGCCGGCGAGTCAGCAGCAGGACTTTTACGCTTTCATTGAAGGCGAACAAGACAACTGGCGCACCATTGGCGAGCAAACCAGCGAACATCTGAGGCTCCTCTCGGCCTCATTCGATCAACACGAAGACGTTGTCTTTCTGACCATTGCTTGCGATACCGACGAAGCGATGGGCATGAATATGGTAACAATCGCTGGCCAAGCCATTGGTGAATGGATCAAAGAACGGCGCCCCGAGGCGCTGTTTGTGACCGTCGCCGGAAATGTGGATAGCGATAAAAAACCGAGTATGCGCACAAAAGAGCTCGGTCGCGGTTACGAAGTGATTGCCGAGGCAGAAATTTCGCAGGCAATCATTAGCGATGTTTTAAAAGCTGATGCTCAGACACTTCTGGAAGTCGCGCATGCCAAGCTGGAAATGGGTTCGGCCGTCGCCGGCGCACTTGGGAAGAACCTGCAAGCGGCGAACATCATCGCCGCGCTCTACATTGCGACCGGGCAAGATCCGGCGCATGTCGTGGAAGGTTCGCTCGCGGACACGCACGTCACGATGGCAGAGACGGCCAGCAGGCCGTCTCTACGGATGAACGTGCGTTGTCCGGCCATTCTTGTCGGCATTCGCGGCGGCGGCACGAATTTGCCGGCACAGAAGCAATGTTTGGATCTTTTGTTATCCAATCAGACCAAGTTGCATCGTTCGCGGCAGCTGGCGGAAAGTATTGGGGCGGCTGTCTTGGCCGGAGAGCTCTCGCTGTTGGCTGCGCAAGCAACGCATCACTTAGCAAAAGCTCATAAATCACTGTCACGATGAAATATCCTGACTACAGTGTGTGGCTTCAGCCTGAAGGTGATGCGTACGATGAATATCGCAAATGTATCGAAGATTTAGCCAAGGAGCACGGTGCACCGCTTTTTGAACCACACGTAACTGTACTCGGACGCATCATAAATTCGGAGCATGATGCTGTTGAGCAAAGTGCAAAATTAGCTGCTGAGATTTCAGAACCTATGATAATCAACCTGATACGAGTGACATTTGGCGAAGCCTATTTCCAATGTGTGTATCTTCAAGCCGAAAAGTCGGCTGCATTAGATCAACTCCACAATCGCGCTAAAAAACTTTTTTCAATCGACGGGCTGCCGAATCCAACGTACATGCCACATCTGAGCCTCATGTATGGCGAACGTCCTTTAGATCTGAGGAAACAAATTACCGCATCGTTACCACAAAGTTTGCTCGGCAGTTTCCAAACGAAAGAACTGCAGCTTGTAGACACCAAAGGTGACGAACAGGATTGGCATAAAGTCGCGGGGTTTGCGCTGGGAAAATAAATCCATTGGGCTACGATAGAAGCTCATGTCGACCCACTCCGCCATCATCGGCTTTGGCTTGCATCTGCCGCAAAACCGCATTCGTATTAGTGAAATTGCAGAGAGCCGCCAAGAAGACGGCGCGGCGGTGCGCGATAGCATCGGCGTTGAGGAAAAAACAGTTCCAGACGCCGATGAAGATGCATTTACGCTGGCCTACGAAGCCGGCAAGCAAGCAATCGATGTCGCCGGCATCAAACCAACCGAGATCAGCGCCGTCTTTGTCGGCTCGGAAAGCCACCCGTACGCGGTCAAGCCGACGAGCGGGATGGTGGC
>DATDTQ010000144.1:0-3749 GCA_035290765.1 Candidatus Peribacteraceae bacterium | reverse complement strand
GACTGCGCGACGCACTTTTATTTATCGAAGAGCTGGCGGTGCCGCAGAACGTGTCGGACACGTCCGGTGCCAACACCGATGCTATCGGCATCGCGATGCAAACTGATCAGGCCCAAGTCATGGTCGTGCGTGAGCGCGGCGGGAAGATTATCGGTGAGGAGTATCTCAAGTTAAGCGGACGAGCCGAATCGGAGGCGGAGGTGCTGCGTCAGGCCATCCTGCAGTACTACCAAACAGCCACGGACATTCCCGAAACGATTTTGATTGGGCATGAGCTGGAGGATCAGGCCGTAGTGGAGGCGTGGCTACGCATGATGCGCGATCAAGCAGTGCAAGTATGCGTGCCCGAGCGCGGCAAGAAGTCAAAGCTCCTGCAAATGGCCGAACGTAACGCCGAAGAACGCGCGCGCCGCGAGCGCGCCGCCTGGGAAATCGCAGCGCACGCCGTTGAAGATGCGTTGCAAGAGTTGCAGACCGTTTTACAGTTACCCGCCTTGCCTGCGCGCATCGAAGGTTACGATATTTCCCATCTTGGCGGCACGGAAACAGTGGGCAGCCTGGTGGTTTTTAAAAATGGGAAGGCAGCCAACTCCGAATACCGCTCGTTTACCATCCGCACCCTCACGGAAGGCCAAGTCGATGACTACGCGGCGCTCCGCGAAGTGCTGAAGCGGCGGCTCTGTCATTTAGCAGGCAGTACGAAGATCGAGGCTGAACTATGGAAGGCAAAAGGAATTACATTTGGTAAAGCAAAGAAGTCGGAGGCGAAGCGGCTCGATGAGATTGTGAATAAAGATTCACGATTAACACCGGCCATGATCGATTATCGAGAATTTCTGGTGGCTCGTCGGGGCGAAGACATCATTGGCTGCGTTCGTTTGCATAAACATCCTACGGGCACCGTTGAATTGAAGTCGCTCTGGGTTGCACAAGAGGAGCGTGGAAGCAAACTTGGCCAAGTTTTGCTGCGCAAACTTCTTGCTAGAGTGAAAAAAGGAAAGGTATACGCGGCGTGTCATCCAGATTTAGAAGAATACTATGTAAACGTGGGGTTTCACCCGATTTATGTCGCTCCGCCTGTCATTCAAGAAAGATTGGATAAAGAGGCGAAAGAATTTCCCGAGCGTCGCCCGGCCTTTATTGGACATTATGAGACAAGCAAAAATAAACCAGACGTTTCGCTGTCTGCCCGCCCCGATCTCATTATGATCGACGGTGGAAAAGGGCAACTATCGACGGCTGTCTCTGCTCTCAAGGCAGCAGGTTACGATATTCCGGTCATCGGCCTGGCCAAGCGGGAAGAAGAAATCTTCCGGCCAGGTGAAAGCTTGCCGATTCTTTTGCCAAAAGAATCGCAGGGCCGGTTTTTGCTGATGCGACTGCGCGATGAAGCGCACCGCTTTGCCAACCGCCACCGCGAGAAGCGCCTCAAGACAACATCTGTCCGCTCGGCGCTGGATGCATTACCGGGCATTGGCGATAAAACCAAACAAGCGCTCATCAAACACTTTGGCGATCTTCCGGGCATCCTGGCGGCGGATGATGGAGCGCTCCTGCGCGTGGTTAACCGGACACAGCTGCGGGCACTTCGTCAGTTGCGTGTCTGAGATTGCGCCGCCCGACTTCTGCTTGGGCACCCGCGCGCTCGCGCGCGTTGGTTGCGCCGCCACGCTGGTAACGCGTGAGGGCGTCGGAAATCGCGCCGGCCACATCGCGTGCATGCGGCACGAATCGCTTGGTAATCGTGCCGCCGCCTTCACCTTCTTTCAGATCAAGCACCAGAATCCCAAAGTCGAACATGTTCCACCATTGTGTGGAGGTGCCGGCAGCGCCAATGTTTTCCAAGTGAATTGGTTTTATCGTCTGCCGAAAGATCGACGTCTGATCGACCAGAATCACTTTGTCGGTGGTGATCAGAATGAAATCGTAACACCAGTCTAAGTATGCTTTAAGAATGCCGAAGAAACAGAAGGCAAACCACGTCACTACGAATGCCCCTGCAGCGTATCCCCAAGGCATACCGAGAAACACGGCCATACCGGCGAGAATGCCGAGGCCGATGGTGACGAGGATCTCTTGTATGATGCCCACGGCAAACATCATCCAGTGGTAGTGCGTCAGCCGCACGATGCTTTCGCCGCCGTGACAGAAGCGCTCGACCACTTGGTTCTTATCCGTTTGGAGGGCAAAGAGGCGCATGGACCAAGGTATTGTAAACTATTATTGACGAGAGTAAAGAGGTGAAAACCCCCATCCCTAACCATTCCCCCAGCCGACTTCGCTCACGCTTCGCCGGCCAGGCAGGGGGAAGGGGATATTGCCAATTCTTCTATGGCATATTTCCCCTCTCCCTTCTCGTCCGGCGTAGCCTAAAGGGCGAAGTCGGCTGGGAGAGGGATTAGGGGTGAGGGATTTACTGTCCGCGTATTTGAGAGAGCGCTGACAGCGCCGTTTTATTCTCTGGATCGTACTGCAGCACCGCCTCAAACTGCTCGATGGCGGCTTCAACTTCCTTCCGCTCGTAATAAAGGATACCGAGATTGATGCGCGCCGACACAAAGTTCGGCGCGAGGGCCACGGCGCGCTCGTACGCAGTGAGCGCCTGGCGTGGCCGGTTGCGTTTCCGTTCGGCCACGCCGAGGTTATACCAGGTTTGCGGGTAGTACGGATTCATTGCCAAAGCATATTCATAGGATGCGATCGCGTCTTCAGTTTTTCCTTGCGCCATGAAGAGCGCCCCCAAGTTGACGTGCGGTGTAGCGCGACCAGGCTCTAGTTCCATCGCGCGTCGGTAGTGCCACTCGGCCGTTTCATAGTCGCTTTGACTGGAGAGCAAGATTCCGAGTTGCATGTGCACGCCGAACACGTCTTCGGCAATACCGAGCGCTTCGGTGAGGAGTTGGCGAGCTTGTTCGATGTCGCCTTCATCACGAATGACCGCGGCGTAGTTACTCAGCACTTGCGCGTGGGCACGGTCCGACTGCGTCGCGCGGATTTCCGCATCGTTCAATAATTTCACCGCCGTTTCGTAATATTCTTTCGCTCCTTCACGATTGCCGCGCTCTCGTTCGTAGTTGCCGAGGTTATTGTAGGCAACAACGGCAGTCGGGTAGTGTGTAATGACGTTCGAAAAAAGCGCGGTTGAGTCTTTCCAAGTGCCAGCTTGTATAAAGGAGAGAGGTAAGAGCACAAAAACAAGAATTGCAGTGATGACGTGGTAAGTTTTTTTTGTCAGTAGCCAATCGAGTGCCGCAGCCACGGCAAAAAAGACGCCGACTGCGCCGATATATGCGTAACGGTCGGAAGCGAAGTAGGTGAAATCACCTTTGGCGAAGTTGATGAGGGTAGGGGACACGCCCACAACGTACAAAGCGAAGGCAAAAAGTGGGAGCCGCCATTTTTTCAAAGCCCACAATGCAAGCGCAGTCGCCAGAAGTATCGTTAAGACAGTGATACTCAGAAAAATCTCCAGGCGAGTGAGTGTCACATCACCTGTCCACGGGTACAGCACCGACAAGCCCTGCGGCCAAACAATCTTTTCGAGGTAAAACGCGAGACTGCGTGGCGCCATCAGAATTTTTTCGACCATATTCGACGAACCAAGCACGCGCGATTTACCATAGATCGCAATTGCGAGGAAAAGCGCGCTTAGAAGCGCATACGGAATGTAGCGCAGGATCTGCTTCTTCGTAATTAACGGTTTATGTTGGTACCAATCAATCAGCAGGAGCAATGCGGGGAACACAATC
>DATDTQ010000143.1:0-4329 GCA_035290765.1 Candidatus Peribacteraceae bacterium | reverse complement strand
TATTAAACCGGTCAGGAATAATGGTAATCAGCTCGCTCGTGACGACATCATGCATGATGTCTTTGAGGCTCATCTTCTTTCCCTTCCATGGGATAGCCTTTTTATTGACGTCAATGAACCATTGCTCGCGAATTTGCGGTTCGATGAGTCCCCCACCGCGTGAATTTGTGGCCACGGTGTGAACATACTTCTCGTCGATGCGGACAAGCAGACCTTTTTGCCGGAGCTTTTCGATAATCAGCGGCCGCGCTTCTTCAATTCGCTGGCCGAAAAACTCTCCGGCTTGCTCAAGCAGCCGGCCATCAAAGCCGATAATTTGCTGCTTATCGAGTTTATGTCGTTCGGCGAGCTCAAAGTCTGTGTGGTCGTGCCAAGGCGTAATGGTCATAACGCCGGAACCAAATTCAGGATCGACAACCGCGTCTTTGATAACAGTCGCTTTCACTTTTCCATTGATCCATTCCGCTTCGAACGTCTCGCCGTGCTTGTACTTGGCATACCGCTTGTCATCCGGGTGCATGACGACGTATTTATCGCCGAATTTCGTTTCCGGGCGGACTGTGCTGATCTGAAACGGACCGTATTGGAACCAATACAGAGGATCCGGCCGCTCCACGTAGGTGACTTCATCGTCGGAAACGTTCGTTTGCAGGTGCGGATCCCAGTTGACGATGCGATGACCGCGGTAAATCAGACCATCCTCATACATTAATTTGAACACCTCATTCACGCAGCGGTTCAGTTGTGGATCCATGGTGTACCGTTCACGCGACCAGTCGCAGCTCGCCCCCATTTTGCGGATTTGCGAGCGGATGATATTTTGACTTTCATCCACAAAGCGCCGTATTTCAGTCAGCAGTTTTTCTCGCCCGAGTTCTTCGCGCGGATTTTTCATTTTTTTCTCCTTCCGGAGTTTCCCGATTACCACATTTTCCGTCGCGATGGCCGCGTGATCCGTACCCGGCACCCACAGTGCTTCCTTCCCCTGCATGCGCGCAAAGCGGATGAAGATGTCTTCCAAGGCAAGCATCACCGCGTGGCCGAGGTGAAGTTGCCCGGTCGCATTCGGCGGCGGCATGCTGATGGTAAAGGGTGGTTTTTTCGATTGGTTATCTGCTTTGAAAGCACCACTTTCCTCCCACATCTTGTAAATGTGATCTTCGGTCGCCTTTGGATCGTAGGCTTTGGGCAGCATTGCGCTTACTCTAGCTAATTTGTCACAGTCAGCGTAGTCAAAATGGGCTTAGTCATTTGCAAAAAAAATCATCGCCGAACAGTTCTCGTTCTACCTTTTCGGGGTTGATTAAATGATCCGCTCTTGTACGAAGGTTGTCTGCAAATAAAGCAGTTGAAGCAAGTCTGTCGCGGGGACCAGTGACTGAGGGATCGATCACTTCCGCTATTGATTGAAACAATTGGGCAATTTCTTCCCGCAGTTGCAACGTCACATTGAACGGGTTCCCAATCCCCAGTCGAATGCGTCTTGAGAGCCGATCGGCTTGATCAGCGTGTTGAAAGTGGAGAGTTGTGTTTCCTGCAGTCGCCGACATACGCAAATGTTCAGACAACCCTTCTAATTCCTCTAGCCAGGGTTTCGTTTTTTCGGGAGCGCTATTATGCATGAACCAATTCTAGTACGATGGCCGAGTCTATGTGGTTATTCTGGCAAAAAAATAGGAAGGACGATCTCACAGTAATTCTGCCTTTTTACAAAAAACTATCAGTATTTAAAGAAGTTCTCCATTTAAACGCACCATACTTTGCGCGAGCAGGTATTGAAGTAATTATTGTAATGGATGAACCGAGTGAAGAAGCAGAGCTCATCGCATTTCTGAAAAGCTATCCGCAGATTCAGTGGCGACTCATCGTGAATGATAAGCCACACCCGTGGCGTAACCCCGCTAAGACCATTAACGTGGGCATTCGACACGCCCGAAAATCAAAAATCCTCGTCATGTCTCCTGAATCACGAATGTTGACGGACGTAATAAAGATACTTTCCAAAAAAGCTGACGAACGTAGGCGTATTTTTACAACGGGACTCGTACAAATCGAGCATACAAGTAGAGGTTGGCTGCCGTACGGCAGCATTTGTGCTCCTCGCGCCGCCTTTGAGCTCATTCGCGGGTACGATGAAGCCTATACGGAGTGGGGCGCTGACGATGACGATGTTCGCATGCGGCTGACTTACGCCGGGTATAGGGAACTCCGGCTCCTGAGGGCGCGCCTTCTGCATACGGAAGCAAAACCGCGGCCCATCAAACAATTATCCGAAAGCAGCCGCCATATTCTAGAAGCAAATCAGGAGCAAAAACTCGTTGTCACGAACTCAGACGATTGGGGCCGTGATTTCTCCCGTATTGCTTACGAGTCTTAATAGGTTGAAATAAAAATATCGCGAGGCCGGGCTTCGCCACGTGGATTAAGTTAGGCTCATGGAGGAAAACTATGTTTTCCTCCATGAAAAAAATGACCGCCATTGCGGGCGGCCATTCGGAAGTGGATGGAAAGAACAAGTAACTCGGATTTACGAGCCGAGATAGTATAGGAGCGGTTTAATAAAACGCAAGATCTTATTGATAAAAAGTCGGATTTTCGTATAATCTGTAGCTACTCATGGCAAATTCTCCTTCCGGAACCGGCGAGTTTTACACGACACGGGCTCTCAAAGCCACGAAGGACTACCTGCCCACGAAAGAGGAGCCCTTTGCACCCATTGCCTTACCCACGAATTACTTCCATACCGCTTTCAAATGGATTACGGACGGCTTCCGCGTCTTTCAAGGCAAAGATCGCGAGCCGCTGGAACCCCTCGGCGACTTTACCCGCACCAAAGAATCCAGCGTAGGCGCCGTTATGAATATCGGAAAAGGGGTCGGGAAAGTCGTCACTGGTAAGCCTGTAAAGGGAGTCCTGCAAATTGCCGAAGGTGTCGCCAATGTTCCTGATATTTTTGTCAGTGCCGTAGCCGACGGGATGGATAAAATTGCCGGTGTCAGACACGTAGGCAATACGACGCGTCAGAAAATCGGCCAAACCCTCCGGAAAGCCGCTTAAAGCGGTTCTAGCTAAAAATATGTTTTTATGTTAAAATAACACTACCAGTGAAACAAACACCAAACCACTCAGCCGGCCTTGTTGAGCGGTTAACCGGCCGATCATATGGCTCGTTATTCGGTATTTGGCTTATTCTCGGCGTTAGTTTTGGCTTGGCGTACTTCCTCTTGGCTCTCTATGCGCCTGCACACGGACCAGTACCGTTGTCCCCGGAAAACGGGTACCTTTTCATGTTTCTAAACAGTCTCTACTACAGCGTTGTCACCGCCACATCCACGGGATACGGCGACATTTTGCCGCACGGCTTTTCCAAATTCCTATCGTGCTTGCAAAGCATCATTGCAGTCATGGTTTTTGTGATTTTTATTACCAAGCTAATGTCACAGAAGCAAGACCAAGCGATTCAGGAAGTTCACCGTCTGACCTATGAAGACGTGTTCCATAATATTCGCGAAGGTCTCTTCATCGTCCGTAAGGATTTTAACCGCATGATTGAAAAAGTGCGGGCCGGTGAAACGTTTAAGCCGGACGATTGGACTGATTTGGCAATTGCGTGTGAACAGATCCAGATGATGGTCCAAGAAATCCCGTACTTCTACGCGAACGATGAGAACCACCATCCGACAGGCATTTATACGATAGATGCCAAACGTGAACAGCTTCTGCATGAAGCGGTTGAGCGAACGCTGCGCCGTTTAAATCAATTGCTCGACGCAATGGCCGCGCATGGTATCGATTGGACCGCGCACGAAGCGAGCAGTCGCCAGCTGAAGGAATTAGTGCTGATGATCGCCTTTGTAGCCCCGCAATGGGCAAAAGACTCGCCGTACCGCGACGAACCGTTTGCGGACATTCTTGAGCTCAATGAAAGTATTCGCGGGAGAGTTGAAAGTACAATCGAAGCTTAAGCTCCTTTCTTCACAGCATATTCTTCAATTCTTCGGGAAATGGCCCCGGCTCAAGTTGAAAAGTAGAGAGATCTAAATTTTTTTTCATTAATCCTTGTTCCAGAGACTTCCCGTCTGGACCACCCGCGTAGACTTCGTCTTTTTCTACGTGAACTGCGACTGTCAAACAGCCAGCAAACATTCTTCTGAAGTCTTCTGCTGACATGTCAGCCCGAATCGGCGCCTCAGCCGGCCAGACGTTACCAAATTCATCTGTAGATGAAGATGACTTTTCCATGTCGTGATCGTAGCGAATTGGCTTGCAACCGACAAGTTTAACGCCTTGGCCCGCGATGCGGCGGCCGACCGCCCGACCCACCGGGCC
>DATDTQ010000142.1:0-17190 GCA_035290765.1 Candidatus Peribacteraceae bacterium | reverse complement strand
CAAGGCGACGCTCTAGCCAACTGAGCTACATCCGCAGCCTGACAATGCTAAGAGCGTGGAGGAATTGAAGCAAGTTTAAGGGTATGAATTCACCCGTAGCTGTCATCTCGCACTGAGGGCATTTTTATGGTAAAATAAAGAGAAACTATGCGGTATCTCAAACACATATTCCTCCTGACGGCGTTACTCATTTGGGGCGTTGAACAGGCCTTTGCCGCCTGTATCCAGCTCCTGGAACCGTTCTCTTCCACGGCTAGATGTATTCAGATCAAACCAAATCAGCTTTTTGGCACGTGGCTTGAATACTGGGGTCCGGCTGTAACCTGGGCTTTTAATTTGGGTATGGCGCTGACCACTCTCTGGGTGCTCTTCGGCGGCATTAAGATTATGACGGCCGGTGCTTCCGGCGAGCAACGCTCTGCCGGTATTACGCACATGAAGCAAGGGATGCTCGGGCTCCTTGTCTTCGTTTTTGCCGGCTCGATCTTAGTGTTCCTCAATAGCATGTTCTTCACTGGATCGTGATGAAGACTCTTATTCGCATTGGCAATTTGGTTTTTGGTCTTGGACTGCTGAGCGTTAGTTCATTGGCTCATGCCCAAGGCCGGTCACTATTGTGTTACGCGCTGCCGGGCGGGTGTCCGCCTACCACGATCGATTCACTGATTAGTGTGTTTCGAGCGGGAGCAGTATTTCTACTCGACTTAGTGGCAGGCGTCTCCATGTTTTTCATTATTTGGGGCGGTTTGCTCATGATTGCCAGCATGGGTGATGAATCAAAGTTCGGTACCGGTCGCACGTCGATTATCTACGCTTGTCTTGGTTTGGCGGTGGCGCTTTCGGCTGACATATTCCTGAATATTTTGACGCCGATTGGTAATGCGGGGGACTTCCAAGGGGCCGCGCTTCAAGTGTTGGCCATTCCGATCACTCTTTTGAATATTGTTTTCTCCGTGGTCATCGTCCTGACTGCTTTCCGGTTGGTCTTGGCGCGCGGTAAATCCGATGAAGTGGAAACGTCACGGAAGATGCTTATCTATGCAATTATCGGCGCTATTATTGTTAATTTGGCAAAAGCGATTTACACATCTGTCGCCAATATCTTCATATGAGCATCCTGGCGATCCTTTATCAATGGCTTATCCCAACGGCATATGCTGCGCCTAATTATTGGCTTGAGATTTGTCTGATTTTCTCAAATCCGTGTTTAGCCGGTGGTGATACGACACTGTATGACGCAGGTGTCGGGATGGCGCGCTTTGTGGCCACCTTCGTGTGGGGTGGCTGCACCGTGGCGATCCTCTGGGGCGCCGTCAAAATTGCTTCTTCGGGAGGGAACGAAGAGGGAAAGACGCAAGGGAAAAATATCATCATGACGGCGATGATCGGCTTTGCCCTCGCCTTGGCGGCCCAAGTCATCATTAACTTTGTTGACGCAACGTTTGTACTTTAATTCAGGAGAGACAAACCTGCGGTTTTTCTCTCCTGAGCTTGCAATAACTTCTGCTAGAGTTTGTGCGTGGCCAAGAGGCAATACATAACGACGGCGATCGATTACCCAAACGCCGCCCCACACATGGGCCACGTTTTGGAAAAAGTTCTCGCCGACGTTTCTGCGCGTTGGCGCAGATTAAGAGGCGACGAAGTGCGTTTTCAAATCGGCACAGATGAGCACGGTATCAAGATTCAGAGTAAAGCGGAGAAAGAGGGGATTACTCCGCAGCAACTGGTCGATCGGAATGTTGAGTTGTTTAAGGAACTCTACAGCTGTCTGAATATTTCTTACGACGTCTTTATCCGCACCACCGATCGCAAAGCTCATTGGCCAACGGTCATTGAGGTCTGGAAGAAGCTGCAAGCAGCAGGTTTGCTGGAAAAACGGAAATATACCGGTCTGTACTGCAGCGGTTGTGAACGTTTTTTGACTAAACGTGATCTTGAGGATGGGCTGTGCCCGATTCACAAAACGAAGCCGGAAGAAGTGTCTGAGGAAAACTGGTTTCTGCTACTGAAACGAGAGTCCGACTGGTTGCGAACGCTCCTGCAAAAAGAATATCGCATTGAGCCAGACTTCCGGGCGAATGAAACACTTGCTCTTATTGAGCAAGGCTTGGAAGATGTTTCCTTTTCACGTCCCAAGTCGTTGGTCTCTTGGGGAATTCCTGTGCCGGGAGATGAAGAGCAAACGATGTATGTCTGGTGCGATGCTCTGACCAACTACATCTCGGGACTTGGATTCTTCACAGACCATGAAGAAGGAGAATGGTGGAATAACGCGGAGGTAACACATGTCATTGGGAAAGACATCGCGCGCTTTCACGCGCTGATTTGGCCAACCATGCTCAAGGCGGCCAAGGTGCGCATTCCCGATCGTCTTCTTATCCACGGCTTCCTCACCAGCGAAGGTGAAAAAATGAGCAAGTCGCTCGGTAATGTGGTCGCACCTGAGGAAGTGATTGCCAAATACGGTGTCGATCCGCTGCGGTTTTACCTGAGCCATGAAATTCCCGTGGGACGAGACGGTGATTTTTCGTGGGAACGTTTCGGAAAGCTTTACGATGCGAAACTGCGTAACAACATCGGGAATTTGCTGAATCGCGTTCTCGTTATGCTGACAAAAGACGGTGGGATGCTCCAGATTCCTGGTGACGATGTTACGATCCCAAAACTCTGGCAGTCATACGCCGACAACATGGATGCTTTTGCGCTTCACGATGCGCTTCAGCAAGCCGTGCAATTAGCTGATCGTCTCAATGAAGCAATGGACCACGGTAAACCTTGGACATTAAAAGGAGAGGAGAAAATTTTATTTTTGAGCGGTTTAGCCGAATCACTCCGGCATCTTGCTTTACTGCTGCTGCCGTTTATCCCTGAGACGGCGCAGCGGATCAGCAAACAACTGAATGTTCCCTATGCAGCAAAAATGCTCGATAGAGATTTTGTCATTTCCGACCACTTGAAAACCTGGGGTGGCACAAAAGATTGGAAAACGGTCGGTACACCGGAAATTTTGTTTGCGCCGGTCGAGTAAGTATTAAGTATGTAGTATGCAGAATGCGGTATACGACATACTACATACGACATTCTTTTTCTGGTGTTAAATCAGTCAGATGGTGTATACTGCCTATTGCTTCCCACCAAAGATCGATTGACCTCAGGAGATTGACGGGAGATCGAGGCGAGTCACGGCAATCGCGATTGCCGAGGCGAGGCGCGGAAGACCATCTATTCTTTCCCACTTTTTTATGTTTGATCCGATGGCGGAATTGACCGGCGGTAGCCAGTCAGAAGACAGTAGCGGCTTAGCGCGCGGCGGTGATCGAGGCGGCTTTCGTGGACCACGCGCCGGCGGCGGCGCCCGCGGCGGCGGCGATCGCTCGTTTGCGGACGAAATCCACAGCGTCACCATCCACGCGGCGCAACGCACCTTTTATATCGATCTCAAGCAGAGTTCGAATGGTAAGTTCTTCAAGATCTCCGAGAAATCGCGCGGTGGTCGTAAAACGACCATCATGTTTGATGCCGAGGACTTGCCGAAGTTCATTGCGGCACTCGATGAGATGAAGTCGAAGGTTTAAAAACGCATATTCGACCTCGTAGAGATGCGCCGCCGGCGCGTCTCTACGTTCGATGTCACGCGTGACGCCCTCTTTGCCATTCTTCGGCTGTTACCACCCGTTTCCCAGGCGATTGCAGGCGGGCGATATAGAGCGTCGTCCCCCCCTTACAGGGTAGGGCGACGCTTTGTTTCAGGATGGGGAGCAGCGAAACTTCGTGAATCTTCACGGACTGGCCTTCGATCTGGCAGGTCACGCCCGGCCAAGGCGTGAGCGCACGCACGCGGCGGTCAATCTCCAGCGCGGTCATCTTTGTTGGATCGACTACGCCATCGGCGCGCGTCAATTTTTTACACATCGTGACGTGCGCTTCGTCTTGCTCCCGCGGCTGCAGAGGCTTTTTGAGTGTTTCTACCAGTAACTCTGCGCCGAGTCGCGACAGCCGATCATGTAACAAGGAAGCGGTGGCATCCGCTGGCAACGGCTCAGCGGCTTGCGCCAGGATCGGACCAGCGTCGAGTTTGGCTATCATCTTCTGAATCGTGACGCCGGTTTCTGTATCGCCATGCAAAATGGCGTGCTGAATGGGTGAAGCCCCACGCCAGCGTGGCAGGAGAGAAGCGTGGACGTTCACTGGTGCCTTTGTTGGTATAGCAAGAATCTTCTGCGGAATGATTTGGCCGTAGGCAACTACGACGAGCCAATCACATGGCGGTACGGTAAAGGTACCTATCTTTTCGGGCTGGGCGACAGGCAAACCATGCTGCAACGCATCAGCTTTCACAGGTGGTGTTACTACCTGCTGTTTACGTCCCATGGGTTTATCGGGCTGTGTGATCACCAGCTTCACTGTAAATTCGGGATCAGCGATCAACGCATGGAGCGTCGGGACCGCAAACGCTGGCGTGCCGCAGAATACGACGGAAGAAGGCATTTACCTTTTAGTCTACACCTGATTGGAGTGAAACAGAGAAACAGAGCACCAGATATATGATGTGACTCTGTTTCTCTGCTTCTCTGTTTCTCTTTATAACCCGGCATGAAGAGTTGAATATGCTTTCGTTATTAGGACGCATCTGTGGAAGAGCGGCAAGACCAGCCAGTTTACGGGGGAGCGTTCTCGCAGTATTTTTCTTCCCTTTATGATCGCGGTCGCGGAGCTTCAAAAGGCCAATCACATTTTGCAAAATGCACTTCGAATTATCTGCGTCTGTCACCGAAATCCGGATGGTGATGCCGCGGGAGCACTCCTTGGTTTAGCACTGCTGGTGGAAGAAGGGCTTGCGGGGCGGCCAGCCGTGCGTTTGTGTTTTGATGAACTGCCGGCCACCTTTCATTTCATGCCGGGAGCCCGTTTGGTGCAGCAAGAACCCGATCTGCGTAGTGGTGATGTGATCGTCTTTGTCGATTCAGCTGAGCCGAAACTGACGGGATATTTCGAATCGCACCCCGACATGTTTCGGGATTATCCATCTATTAACATCGACCATCATCCGACCAATGTTCGCTTTGGGGCACTTAACATCATTGAACCCGCGGCGTCTTCTGCCTGTGAAATCGTGCTGCAGCTGGCAGAGGGGCTGCAGTGGCCGCTTGGGCCCGATGCTGCAACTTGCCTTTTGACAGGCGTCTTTACGGACACGGGTGGCTTTCTGCACAGTAATACCACACCAGACGTCTATCGCGCTGCCGCTCGGCTCCAGCGGGCGGGTGCGCGACATCAAGAAGTCATCCGCCACGTCTTCCGCACGGCCAAACTGAGCACGCTGCGCCTGTGGGGACGCGTGCTGGAGAAAATTTCCATTACCGAGGAGGGCGGAGCCATCTCGGCCGTGACGGAAGGGGATTTTCGCGCTACGGGAGCCGACTACACCGAGCTCACGGGCGCGATTGATTATCTCAACGCTGTTCCGGGCATGCGCTTCTCCTTAATACTCTCGGAGCGCGGTGGAACAGTGAAGGGATCACTCCGCACGCTGCGGGATGACGTCGACGTATCCGCTATGGCCAACAAATTTGAAGGCGGCGGACACAAAAAAGCGGCGGGTTTTTCCATTCCGGGTCACCTCGAGCCGGAAGTGCGGTGGAAGGTGGTGAGCGATCAGGAGGGAGGCGCCGCTTCAGCGGGGCCGTTCTGATTGCCTTTGGGGCGTAACGCGTTGCGGATATTGATGAGCGTGTCGCGTGAAATGAGAAAGGGACTGTCTGTTGATGGTGTGGGATTTTCGTTCAAGGCTTTGCTAACGGCTTGAAGCAAGTCATAGATATCATTGTTATTCAGTTGTTTATCTAAGATGTCGGCTGCCAAGTGATCCATGATGCGCTGTTCGACAAAGAAATCGCAGACGTCTGCAATGGAGTGTTGATTCACAACCTTCCGAATTTCTTCGTCTGGTAAATCCAAGCTAATTACTTCTCCGACGTAGAGTAAAAACTCACCAATGAGTTTTTTTGCCGGTTGACGTGATTCCATCACTTCCATGGTTTTAGTTTTGAGCAGAAGGCGTGTCAGTTCCAGCCGAAGGCTCATTTTTTTGTGCCTCATCGATCTTACGCTGCTTCTCGTCGGCCCGCTGTTGCAACACTTCCTGCGGATTGGTGGTGATCAGCTGCTCTTCTTGCGGGCTGGCCACGATCTGAATGGCTACGTGTTTGTTTCCGGCGAAGAAGATACCTTGGCCGATTTCAGAGTTCATGAGAAGATACTTTTCACCATCTGTCAGGTAGAAGAGTTTTTGCAGATTATCGATGGCGGAAGCGGATTGCTTGAGCAGAATCTGCAGCGAAGCATTCGTGATGATTGGCTTCCCGTACGGTGAATTGACGAAGTCTTCCACGTCCTGCGTGATCGTCGTCACGCCGAGGTAGTACTTGCGGGCGCGCTTGATGAGTCCGTAGAGGAAGCGCGCCGAGTCTTCGTGCTGCATCATGTTCCAAGCTTCGTCTACAACCAGGAAGCGGCGTTTGAGGTCGGCGCGAATACGGTTCCAGAGGAAGTTCAAAATGACGTACATGGCGATCGGCCGCAGCTGCTCTTCGAGGTCGCGGATTTGGAAAACAACCATCTGTGAATCAAGTTTCACGTTGGTCGCTTCATTAAACACACCGGCGTAGCTGCCTTCGGTGTACTTACGCAGCGTCTGTGACATATGTTCGCCACCAGTTGTAGTGGCCAAAACGTCGACGAGCTCATTCATGGTCGGTGGCTCAAGAGTGTGTGGTTCGGTTGTGTCCAGTTTGATATTTTTGAGTGCGTACGTATCCAAGATCGCTTTGTCCAATATGCCATCTTCGGCCGGTGTCAGTGTGCCAAGCATCAGCTTGAAGAGGCCGTGCAGGTTGATGACCGCCGACCGCAACACTTCACCCGTTTTTGCATCATCGCCGCGCACAGCAGCGGGTAAATCGAACGGATTGATCCGGAAATTACTTTGGAGTGAGATCGGAATATGTGTACCGCCTACAGCTTTGCAGAGTTCGACATATTCATTTTCCGGGTCGATGATGAATACTTCGGTGTTGAACATCATCGAACGAAGGATTTCCAGTTTCACGGCAAAAGATTTACCGGCGCCGGAAGTGGCGAAGACTGTCGCGTTTGCATTTGGTAAATCAAAGCGGTCAAAGATGACGAGACTATCGTTATGGCGGTTGATGCCGTAGAGAATGCCATGGTCATCGGTCAGGTCTGAACTCGTAAAGGGGAAGCTCGTAGCCAACGGCGATGTGTTCATGTTGCGGCTGATCTCGACCTCATCGACACCGAACGGCTGCGTGGAAAGCCAGGCGTGCTCCATCTGGAAGAGCGCCGGCTTGGTCATGACGAGTTTTCCGTTGAGGAGCGATTCAACGTCGATCTGAAGCTTCTTCAGCTTCTCTTCGTCTTCCGCGTAGAGCGTGATGTAGACCGAGAACTGAAACACCTTCTCGCGACCGCGGGCGAGAAGATCACGGAGCTCCTCTGCATCTTGGAGTGATGCTTCGAGCGACGGATCGCGCACGATGCCGCGCTGTTCCAACATGCGAATGGACGCGCGCATTTCGGTTACCTTCTTCCGGAGCATCTTCATGATCAGCCGATTGCTCGAAGGATAGATGTACTGACTGATGTCCATCTCCGCGTCGAAGTTGATCGTCGAAGAGAGCCAGTTTGGGTAAATGTAGTTTGGCCAGTTATACACGTAGAGCGTTCGCGCGCAGCGTTCGTTCAAAATGATCATGTCATTTTTCACTTCCATGCCGGCGGGCGCGATCAAGTCGAGCGTTTTCTGGAGCCCCTCTTCGTAAAGCCGAATGGCATCTTTTTCGTCCTCATCCAACGCTGTTCCGCTCCCGGCTTCCGCTTCGACCAGTGCTTTTTTGGCGCGCTCGTGGAGACCAAGCAAATCGTCAATGGCAGCCAGCCAGACGAGCTGGTTGACTGGACGCTCCGAAGCCGCCTTTTTGGGATTTGTCTGCGGGTTCATGAAATCTGTTAATTATAGCGGAAAAACCCCATTTAGACAATCTCCAAGCCAAGGCCTGGGTTTCACTATAGCGGCTCAGAAATTGAATCTGTTTTCGTCGATAATCAAGTCCAATTCGTCCGTGCCAGGCAAATTAATCACTTGAATGCCGGCGATGATCGCTTCGCGGTTGGCTTCGATGGCCATGAGACGCTCTTCGCCGACGTCAATCAGCTTTTTGTAGGTCCGGATCACTCGTTGCGTCTGATCCTGTTCGGACTCGGCAATATCGAGCTCTTGCTCAGCGATCAGGAGATCTTCTTGGTTGGCGCCAGCCGTTTCGTAATCGTCTTGGCGCAGAGCGCGATTGACTAAATTTTGTAGATCGTGGAACGCGCGCCGTTTTTCTTTCGCGATGTCGCTCTGCTCATCTTCCAATGTTTCGAGTTCCGTTAGTTTTCGCGAAGCAGTCGTCAATAAATTCTCCAGTGAACTCAGATATGTGTTTAAGGCTTCCGTTCTGTCGAGGCTGTTATCGAGCATCTCGGCCACATTCGTTTGGAGAATCGCGGCCAGCTCTTTGAGAAGCACAAATGTTTCACTCGTTTCAATATCGCCATATCCACTGATGATACGCGCCTGGGCTTCCATACCGATGATTGCGGCGTTGGCTGACAGGAATGTTCCCTGAGCCAGAAAAAGACTGCTATACACGCCGACGGTTGCGCTTGGTCCGGGTGCAAAATCGACACCTCTCGCACCAGAAAGCAGCGCACTCGTGTACGCGCCAGATTTGGCCCCACTGATTTCCAATCCCGAGGCGACCGGCTGCGCTGACGCGAGTCCGGCTGCGGTGCAAAGGAGAGCCAAAATTGCCAAGGAGACCAGACGTTGCATTACATTCTATTATACAATATTTCTCTTTCTGAGGCAACGAGCCCCGCATGTGTTCCGCAAGCCGCGGCTTTATTGTGGGTCTGATGCTGAAAGATTTGACCACGCTCGTGCAGAAAGCCCTGGCTGATGAATTTGGCATTGCGGATGCCGCGGTCCGGTGGGAGCGGCCGCAAGACGCTGCCCATGGTGACAAAGCCACGCCAGCTGCTCTCTCGGCGGCGAAGCAAGCGGGGAAAGCGCCACGAGTCATTGCGGAAGTGTTGGCGAAGGCTCTCCAAGCCTCGCCACACCTTGAAAGAACGGAAGTGGCGGGACCTGGTTACGTCAATATCTGGCTCAAGTCTGCGGCGCTGCTGCGGACGGTGGAAGCAGCGCAACAAAGCTGTGCGCCGTTGCCGGTACGCAAAGAGGCGCCGGTGATCATCGATTATTCTTCGCCAAACATAGCCAAGCCGCTGGGTATTCACCACATTTTAAGCACGGTGATCGGACAGGTTCTTACAAATCTGCATCAGCACGCCGGATACCCAGTGCTACGCTGGAACTACTTGGGCGATTGGGGAACACAATTTGGCGCGCTCGCCGTAGCAATTCAGCATTGGAGTGACGGCCGGGCGGTTTCGGAATATTCATTGGATGAACTTTTGGATTTGTATGTGAAATTTCACAGCGAGCTTGAGAAAAATCCGGCGCTCGAGGAGGAATCGCGCGCCGCCTTCCGGCGCTTGGAACAAAATGAAACAGCCATTCGGGCGGTCTGGCAGGACATTGTGGCCGTTTCCAAAAAATCGCTGGAAGACTTGTACAAGCGGCTCGGGGTTTCTTTCGACCTCGATATCGGCGAAAGTTTTTTTGAGGACAAAATGAAAACTATCCTAAATGAAGGGAAACAAAAAAAAGTTTTTACGGAAGGGGAACGCGGCGCTTTGATTGTTACTTTTCCTGAAGAGACAAAACTGCCGCCTTATCTTGTCCAAAAAAGCGATGGCAGCACACTTTATTCAACGAGGGATTTTGCGCTCATGAAATACCGAATCGAAACATATCATCCGCAAGCGATTTACATTTTGTCGGATGTTTCGCAAAAATTACATTTCGAACAACTCACTGCCTCTTTTGCCCAATTACAGTGGCCGATTCCCCGTTTTGAAAATGTTATTTTCGGGCGCATGCGGTTTTCGGACCGGTCGATGAGTACACGGAGAGGAAATGTTTTGAAACTGGAGCACGTACTCGACGAGGCGGTTGAACGCGCAAAGCAGGTAATCGCCTCCCATGGTGATGCAATTCAAACCGATGATGTGGGGGAACTGGCCGATATGATGGGCGTGGGCGCCGTGGCGTACGGCATCCTCAGTCAGAACCGCAAAATGGATATCGTCTTCGACTGGGACAAGGCGCTCAGTTTCGAAGGCAACAGCGCGCCCTACCTTCAATACACCCATGCCCGCGCCCGTTCGGTCATCCGCAAGGCGGAGGTGAATGTGCCCACGCCGGCTGATGTGCAAGGTGAAGTTACGTCTCATGAACGTGCCCTCATGAATCATCTGGCTGAGTTTCCAATGGTGCTCGAGGAAGCACGGACGACATTGCTGCCGCACGTGCTCGCGAACTATCTCTATGAGCTCGCACAAACGTTCAATGCCTTTTACAACACTGAGCCGATTTTGAAAGCCGATGCCAACAAGCGGGGACTGAGGCTCAACTTGACAGCGGTAACTGCCACTATTCTAAAAACCGGTGCAGAACTGCTCACATTGCGCGTTCCTGAGAAAATGTGAATTAGAATTACGAGGTACGCGAGGTACGAATTACGGAAAAGCGAGTCTATTTCGTAATTCGAAACCTCGTAATTCAAGCGTTTACGTCGAGGACTTCTTACTTTAATCTAATGGCCATGATGTCGGGCTGCAGGTATCGCTGGCTTGTCGCACTGATGGCGGTTATGTTGGTTGGTTGCGGCGGCGGCACGCTCGATGGAACAGGGAGTGAAGAAGTTATCAGTTTTACGGCAGATGATGTGGCTCGTTTTCGTTCGCTGGTTGAAGAAGCTTCTGTGGCGGGGCCCGGGAGTGGTCTGGTTTTAGATTTACCGGTTGCCTCCTCGGGGGCGGTTACCATACCCGTGATCGATCTTTCTCAAGTGGCCCTCTTTAATACGTTGCGTGAAGAGCCCGGTGCCGAAGGAATGTCACTCTTCAAGGTTACCAATGACTTCGTGAATGTTCGCAGCGAGCCGCGCGTGACTGCCACCCAAGTGGGTCGTCTCGAGCGCGGCGCGGCGCTCACGGTGCTCGACTATCCCGACGCCGCGTGGGCCCATGTGAAGTTACCAGATGGCCAAGAAGGGTATGTCTCTCTTCGCCACATTGCCAAGCTCATGGCCGAAGAGAGGCTCGCCGACGAACGCAAAGCGTTCGAAGGCCAATACTTCGTGGACTTTGGATTCCTCAATGTCCGGACCCAACCAGATACCAATGCGGAAAAAATTGGCGAACTCCCCGGGCAAGCCATCATCAAGCCGCTCCATTTAGATGAAGTCTGGGCGCGCATTCCGTTCAACGGACGTGAAGGCTACGTGGCGCGGCAATATCTCTCGCCCTTCCAGCCGCAGTTCCTCGTTCGGCAAGATCACTACGATCTACCGATATTGCATTACCGCGCCGAGACTCCCGGCATGATCGACGCGCTCGTCAAACATCTCGAATCTCTGAATACCGCCGGTTACAACTTTATGACGCTGCGTGATTTCCAAGATCACGTGCTTGAGCAGGAGGAACGTGATGTTCGTCTCACGCCTCGCTCTATTGTGATCACTGTCTCTGGCATTACGGCGGACAACATCGAAGAAATCTCCAGTGCGTTTCGAGCGAGCAGCGCCGTGGCGACGCTCTTTATTCCGAGCGGACAAGTCGGTCCCACCGGCATTACGACTCAGTCGATCCAAACGCTTCGCGCGAATGGGTTTGACCTCGCCTCGGGCGCGCACAGCGGCGATGATCTGCGCTCACTAACAAACGCGCAGCTGGAACTGGAGGTGCAGCAGAGTCGAGGGCTGCTAGAGGACCAAGGGGCGGGGCAAATTATGGCGTTGGCGTATCCGTTTGGTGGTGTGAATGAGCGAGTAAAGGAAAAGACAGCTTCGGCTGGATACTTATTTGGATTAGGCAATCGAGAAGGTACATCGATCCGGCGGAGTGAGTTTTTGGACATGCCGAATCTGCCGATCACGGCGGATATGACGATTGAAGCGCTGCTTGCCAAGCTAGCTCCTCAATAAATTTATAGTTTGTAGTTTAGTAGTTTGCAGATCTCATATCTATAAACTACAAACTATCAACTATAAACTGGTTTCACCGTTGTTTATTGATCATTTCGCCGACTCTATCCGTCAGTGCTCTAATCTGATCATTGCTCAGTGCGTCGAGGAACGAACCGGTGCCACCGGAGGTAATCGAAACTGCTTGCTCCGCTGCTTCGGAGGTGATTTTTTCCAGGAGCACGTCCATATTCGCGAAACTGTACCAAGTAATATAGATAATGAAGAAGAACCAACAAAGGTGCAGGAGGCCACTAAAGAAACTTGCCATCGTTCGGGCGCGGTCCCGTCGATTCATTTGGTGAAGATACGCGACGATCAAATCGAGTTTCTGTTCCGGAGTGAGCGGTTCTTGTTGTTTGGTCACGGGGCTATTATACCACTATTAGCTGTCAGTGCGAAGAGAAACAGAGAAGCAGAGAAATAGAAAAGCAGTGAAGCAGAGAAGCAGAGAACTGCTTCATTGTTTCTCTGTTTCTCTAAAATCCTCGTTTCCATTTTCGCATGAGTTCAATCGCGCGTGTCAGGTTATACGTTGGTGAAAGCGGAATGTCCCGACAGTGCATGAGATTCAGCAAACTTCCGCCGAAGCCCGTTTTAAAGAGCGTCACACCAGCGAAGGGATGATTTTTACCATGGTGAGTGATGCGCCATTTGCCTTCTTCATTCAATTCCACTGGAGCAATGCCCCAAAAGCTATAGGTGTGATCATCACGCTTGATGGCATCGTTGATTGCTGTCCACTGCAGCAAATAACTAGCGGGGATTTTCGATTCAAGACTCGCGCCGTGGTGGTAACTTGTTTCACCGCCGAAACGCATGTGAATGGATGTCGCCAACACTTCACCTTGATGACGAGCAATGTAGAGCGAGCATTCGCCGCGCTCCGAAAAACGTTGCAGCTGCGCGCGGAAAAACGTATCGGTATAAGGTGTAAACCCGTGACGCTTGCGTGTCAGCTCATGAAGTTTCAAAAAATGTTCCAGATCACTCGCTGGATTATTCGAAGCGCTAACAGTCACACCTTCTTTTCCGGCGCGACGGATAAGATTGCGCGTCGTTGATCGCATAGATGCCATCAGGTCGTCGCTGCTGACCCGTTTGTCATTTGCGGTACCCGATTTCCAAGTATCCGGGTCAGTGAGGGGCAGATACCAAATATGTTCACCCAGGAGGTGTAACGGTGCGTCCCTGGAACCAGATTCCTTGATCAACCGATCGGCTTCGTAGCTTTGCTGCGGCCAGAACGGACTGAGGCGCAGGAAGTGACATTTTTCTGTCCGAGCGATGTGCCGGAGTTCATCAAGTAATGGGCCAATGGCGTTTGAATTTGAAACTACGGGCCCGTAGGGAACAGCAATATGTTTTCCGCGCCGCGCCGACACGATAATGCCTTGGCAAATGCCCACGATCACCCCGTTTTCCTCGGCTTGTAAACGAACGGGCACCTGTCCAATGTCGCGATACACTTCGCCCATAGTCCAGCTTTGTAGAAACGGCGAGAAGCGTTGCCTCCGAAGAAAGTCATCCCACGCCGTCTGATGCTTGGCTTCGGTGATCGTCACGATGCAATGGTAGAGGAAACTCGTTTGATTATCATGATGAGACGGTCGGCGTCTTGTTCGGTCATCGTTGGGTGTGTAGGCAGGGATAGAACCTCGCGAGCCACTCGTTCCGCGACCGGACACGATCCTTTCGTGTACCCCATTCGCTCCTGATCGGACGATGGGGGATTCACTACCGCGCCGCGCCAGCCGTCATCGAGATAGATCTCGTGACGCTTGAGCGCGGCCACGATTTCGTCTGCATTCCGCAAAAGGAGGGGCATTTTTTGCGGAGCGGGGGAATCCGCCAGCGCGTCGGGAAAAGCGCGGCGGTAGCGAGCCGCCAGCTGGCGGCGGTGTTCGTTGATCGCGGTCAGTCGCTTGAGGCAATACAGAGCTAGCGCAGCACTTGCATTAGGAATGCGGTGAATGGCGGGTGGGTGGTTGCCTCTTTTTTCCTCGGCGGTCAGAACTGGGGGCAAGACTCGGAGTATCCGCATGAGTTTGAGATACGGCTTGCCTAAGCGCAGCGGCCACAGCAATTTCGCTTTCCAATAAATGAAAGGGTACAACCGAAACCGCAGCTTTTGCACCCGCGGCAGCTCCGCGGCATTCTGCTCAATCTGCTGTAAGCGATCGGCCTGCGCGTTGTCTTGCACTAGGATTGCGCCGCCGCTCACGCCGGAGATGGCTTTATCACGGCCAAAGCTCAGGAGCACCGCATCGCCATATTTACCGATCAGGGAATCCTTCTGATCCGCAATGATGTGGGCGCAATCTTCGATCAAGAGTACTTGGTGTTTGTCGCAAAGTTTCCGTAGCCCAATCACATCTGCCGGGATGCCAAAGGTGTGCTGGCAAATGATTGCACGTGTGCGCGGAGTCAGTACGGAACGCACAGAATCCACGGTGAGATTCAAGGTTGCACGATCAATATCGGCATAGACCGGAGTTCCGCCGGCGGCGTGAATGGCATTCGGCAGCACAGCGCAGGTGAATCCTTGTATGACAATCGCTTCACCCGATCGCAGTTCCACTGCCCGAAGGAGAGCCCACAGGGCATCGCGACCGTTAGCAAAGAGAAAAGCGCTTCGTCCAAAATGCTCCTGTAATGCTGTACGCAGATGTTCAGTCGATTGGCTGCCTGAAAAAATACTGCGCAGTGACGCGACAAGGTATCGAGTGTTCACAAACGGCCCAAATGTGTGGTGAATGACGCTCATGGAAAATTGTGTTGCAAGTTCCAAGTTCCAAGTTGCATACCTAGAACGTGGAACCTGCAACTTGGAACACGTGATAATCTCATAGAGAGGGAAGAAGCTGATGAATCAGTGTCACAGGAACCCGTCCTTCACAGACGAGTAAGGAACCAGGCACAATCGGGACCAGCTTCGGATGCGGCGTTTCGACTGGCCGGTCGTAGCCTTCAGCAATCGCTCGGCCACTTCGGCCTGAGGTGCAGATGATGCGTTCGAAGACCGGCGTGCATAGCTGTCCTAGCTCGATGTGCACGCGGTCATGCTCTTCGCCTAATTCAATCAAGCCGCTACATAGAAGGACCTTATGATCATTCGGTTGTGTTCGGGCCCACTCAATCGCCGCCTGGAAGCTGTGCGGACTGCTGTTGTGCGTATCATCCAGCACGGTACAGCCACGCTCTTGCCGCACTGTAAATGTTTGCCTAGGCGGGGAGAATTTCCGAAGACGCTCCGCGCATTCGGTTAGTGGCAGTCCTAATTTTTCAGCGACAGCAACGGCCAGCAAAATATTACTGATGTTATGCGTGCCGTGGAGCGGTACATCAAAGCGAACTGTATCGAGTGTGAACCGGAGACCATCGCGTGTTTCCTCCAGGTCCTGCGCGCGCCGATTCCCGTGGACTGTTCCCACGGTTGTCACCGGGCAGGGCGAGCGTGCGCTGAGTGACGCTGACCGTTCGTTGTCGGCGTTGAGAAACAAATGCCCATCCGGTTTAAGCGCACTCACGATTTCCGCCTTGGCTTCCAGGAGTTTTTCTTCAGAACCAAAGAGGGCTAAATGTTGTTTGCCGATGTACGTCACCACGCTCATCGTCGGTTGAATAATGCTACACACCAGGGCGATTTCACCGGCGCGGTACGCGCCGACTTCGACAACTGCAATCGCAGGCGGGGACGTTTTTGAACATGTTTTGATAAACCAATCCGTTACGCCGAGCTCACTATTTACAAACGCCGGCGTGGCCACGGCGTTTCTCTCCCGCAGGAGATGCTGCAGCAGTTCTTTGGTCGTTGTTTTCCCCACGCTGCCGGTAATCGCGATGACGTTCAGATCAGGCAAGCTGACGTGCAGCGTCCGCGCGCGCGCGAAGCGCCGTTGTTTCAACATTCGATCCAGCGGTTGCAACAGGAACCAACTGCCGCCCAGAAAAAGTGGCTGGAAGAAAGCAATGCCGATGAGAATATGCCGAGCGACGAGCCACGGCGCCGTCGAAAGAACGAGCCACGCAGCGCTCGCTGTTAGAAGAAGGGCTATGCCCACGGTCACAATTGCTTTTTGTGTCCACACTGGTCCCACTTGTTTTCGCCGCAGCACCGGTACTGCAATCGTGCCTGCAAACAGGAGCAGAGCGACTTCGGTCATCGGATAGACTTGCCCGTACAAACTGATCAATGGTAAAGCGATGAGGGCCAGGCCGGTTCGCGGTAATCCAAATAACGGACGAAACCATCCGTTTTCCGAAATGTGTGCGTGTAGGCGATGCCAACGCCACTCTTTGAGTTGCCAGAGCCGTGCGTTTTCGAAGAGCGCGGGAAGACTGCCGAGCAGGGTTAGGCAAAGGAGGAGTACCAAGGCCATGGCGGCTAGCATACCGAAAAGCAGCGGTTTAATACATTTCAGGCCTAAAATAACGAGTTGTCAATAATGCCAAATTTTGGTATACTGAACGCATCCATTCCACAAATACACACATGGACCAAAACATATTAACCAAGCCGCTCCCCCAAGACGTCACGCTCGGGATACTCCTCGTGATCCTGCTGGCGAGCTCGTTTTTGATTGTCCTGCCGCGGCTGCAAGCTCTGCGCGAATTGCCGGAGCATTACTACAGTCTGCTGCCTGTGGCAACACAAGGCGGCGATATTGACCGAGACGGCATTCCGGATGGCGTGGATTCCTCGCCATACGGAGAGAGCGCCCACGGCTCAGCTGGTCGCTAATTTAATCTTGGAAGGCAAACCTACGGTTTTCCTTCCAAGCACCATCCTTTCCCTAAGAGGAGTCGCTCCAGCCTGGCAAAGCCACGCTTCGCGATTATTTTTGCATCCGCTCCAGAATTACGGCAGCAATTTCCGGCGCACGCTCGCGGTGAACGCGGTGACGGATGCCGGGATAGAGGTGCAGCGTGCTTTGCGGGATCGCTTTTTTCATGATGTTCGCATCCGCGA
>DATDTQ010000141.1:0-4595 GCA_035290765.1 Candidatus Peribacteraceae bacterium | reverse complement strand
AATGGCGAAAGCGTTTGCCCTCCGGTTCATCACCAACATGATAATGGGTCTGTTGCAGAAGCTCGAGACCCTGCATGTCATAAAGAACGTGATGTACTACGCTGACGCGCTGTCATTCAATCAGTATATCGGCAATAAACTAAACAAATTTATCGACAAACCGACTGATCCGACACAGGTGCGGGACACGGAAGCAGATACGAACGTAGCAGGGATTATCGGGGCATTTTCCGTCCTGCCGATCGGCAGCCAGATCATGTCGCCGCAACAGCTGGAAACCATTGCCACCGGCGGACAGCTCACGCCCCAGCAGGAGTCAACCATTGTCAAAGGGGCTTTGGCGATGCTTACAAGCGCGGGGGGTTGCCGGGGCACAAACCGGACCGCGATCCAGAACGTCTCGACTTACCTCGCGGCGAAAAACGCGGGCGTCTCTGCGAGCTCGATCGTTCCCGGCTCACCAAGTTTTTACGAGCAGATGACCAGGTTGGCGGACCCGTTCAGTTCTCCAGCTTTCCGCGAGTTGACCTTGGAAGATACGGCCCAGCAGGTGGAAGCGGAAGCCGACGCCGCAGCAAATCAGGAGCTGACTTCCTCCGGTCAGAAGACCGGTAAAAGCCCATTGGATAACACGATCCTAGCGGGCGTGGGGAATATCCAAGAGCGGGTCTCTTCGCTTCTCGATAATATGCTTGGCGCCACCGTGGAGTCTTCGTCCTCGGGTTTCGCCTCTTCAATAGGAAGGATATTGGGCGATTTCGTCACCACGGCTATTCTGCGAAACGACATCCGCGTAACAGCGGAACAAGGCACGTGCGGCGTGCCGGTAACGAGTCCGGCTCCCTTGCCGCCGCTTCCATTGCCGCCCGGCGGCGGAACTTTCGACGTCACCCTTACTGTAAACGGCACTAATTCCACGGTCATCAGAAGAGGGGAGTCTGCCACGCTATCCTGGAACGTGGTCGAACCGACCGGCAATGTGACTATCAGCAACTTGCCGGCCAGCTGCTCGCCTCCCGGTTTGAGCGGCACCTGCCAAGTCTCGCCGACCAATGATACGACTTACACTATATCCGTGGACGGGCAGACCGTGGGCCAGGCAAGTATCGCGGTGATTTCGGGCTTCGTGGAGTCGGCGTCGATTTCCGCCAGTCCCCAGCTGTTGCCTGCCGGCGGCGGGACGACAGTGGTCTCATGGAATATCGTTGGCAGCGGCATAAGAGCGACTTTAAACGGCTCATCCGTTGGTTTGAGCGGCTCGCAGTCATTCCTGCTAACCACGTCCGGCCGGACTTTCATCCTGGACATTTTTGACTCCCAAACCGGAGAGGTCCTGGACACACAGTCAGTTTCGGTAAATATCCAGTTCTAGTAATTTCGCGTAGGATCAAGATTTAGCAACGATGAAACCCAAAGCTGGTAAAAGGTCCGCAAAAACAAAAACCTTCATGAAAAAAGCCAGCGCCGTTTTGCTGCTGGCGGTTTTACTTTTGGGTTTTTCAAGTCAGAGTGTAGACGCGGCTAACTATCAAAATAGCCAGGTTTCTTTCAATCTTACAACGAACGCTTCGGTGTATCGAGTTGTCACTGGAAACTCCGTCCCAATCAGCGTTCAAGGATCGAGCAGCCCACCACTTGTTCCAGGACAAGACATGCTGCTTGACGGAAGCTTGGCAGTGCCGATACGCGGGTTTTATGTGGCAAACGTTGGGTTCGGATGTACGGGTTCGTGCGCTCTCGAGAACTGGAGCTCAAGCGCTCCAAACAACCCATTCGATGTCACTCTTAGTCTAAATGCAAATAATCTTCCAGCTATTCCGGCCAATCAAAGCGTCGGAACGAGGGAAATAATTATTTTTCCAGTTATTGATGTTCCCACCGTAAATGTGGGGGAGCCGCAGAGCTTTAACGCTTTTTATGTCAACAGTGCACGAGTAGTAATAGAAGCATATTCTAGCCAAGCCGCCCTTGATGCAGCCGCCCAGGCCGCGTGTACGGCTAACCCAAATCAGCTCGGTTGCAATGCTGACGGAACAGTGAGCAATGCGGCAATAGGTGGACAAGCAGCCGCAGTAACAACCACGGCCAGCAGTGGCGGGGGAGCGATAGATGATCTCGGCGGTTTTTTGTTGAAGGTCGTAAACCTCGTCCTCGGCTTTATTGTCGCGATTCTCCGTGCCGTATTGAGTTTTTTGGCTAACTCAATTTTCATTCCCCTTCTTGTCCGAACCATGACGCTGGAGGCTACGGATATTGCGGGCAGTGCTATTCTGGCCGGCTGGTCGCTGACGAGGGACCTGGTAAATATGTTCTTCATCCTGATACTCATCGTCATCGGGTTCGCCACTATCCTGCGCATCGAGGCGTACAATTACCGGCGGCTTTTGGTGCGGCTGATTTTGATGGCTCTGTTGGTCAATTTCAGCATGGTCATCGCGAGGATTATCGTCGACCTGGCAAATGTCGTACAGTTCAGCTTTTTACCGGTTGCCGAAACTGGTCGGGAGATCCACGATCTCTATCAAAAGCTGAGCGCGGTGAGTACCTGGGACATGGCTACAGCGGCCAAAGGTTACAGCACAACGTCGGCCCTTGGTTCAACCATCAGCATACTTTTTCAGTTCACGCTCGAGTTGGGAGTTGTCATTACTTTTGCCGCAATGGCAATATTCATGCTCATTCGGATGCTGGCTTTGTGGATTTTGATAATTCTTTCTCCGTTTGCCTACGCGCTCTACATTTTGCCTGCCACGACCGGGTATGCTCGGATGTGGTGGTCGACCTTTATCAAGTACGCGTTATTCGCCCCGATCATGGCTTTTTTCCTTCGGTTGAGTTTTTATATATACGAAAACGGATTGTCTTTTACCGGTTCAGCCGGAGGGGGAATGACGGCATACCTGAGGGCTCTGAAAACCCAGGGCGGCGGGCCAACCTTTCAGGACGCCTTGCAGCTCGGGCTGGTGTATATGATGATTCTCGCTTTTATGTGGGCGGGACTAATCATTACTCGCAAGATGGGAATCTTTGGCGCCAACGCGGTAGTCGGCCTGGCCGAACGCGGCCTCAAAGCGCCGTATTCCGGCGCCTGGAAAGGCGCGAAATATGGAGGCGGCGCTTTGGATCGGTACTTGGCCAAGGGCGCGACCGAAGGCGGAAAGGCCCGCAGAGCATTTTCCTACTTGAGTCCGGGTGCTTGGAAGAAGGGATGGGCAATCAGACAGAAGGAGGAAGAGGAGCGGGCGTTTGGCGTTTCTGGTGGCAAGAGAGCAGACGCTCTTTACAAGGGAATCCGTCGGCCAACCAAGTGGGGGAAACCAGTGGAAACCAGTTTTGGCTTGGAAGCTCACCAGGCCGAGGTTTTGCGCCGCGCGAAGGATAAAATGGCCCTGAACCTCAGCGAACGGCAGATGGTGGAAGAAGCCCTCAATTCCAAAAATTCGGTGGACAAACAGGGCTGGGGAATGGCCATCACCGCCACGAACCGCACGGACGACTTCCAGCGAATCCTCAAGGAACTCTATGATGAGAAAAAACTCGACGGTCTGGGACTGCCGAAATCGATAAAAAATCCTCTCACCGGTACCGAGGAGAAACTGGAAGACTTGGTGAAAGACGGACAGATTACTCCGGAAAGATTCCAGAAGCTCCTTTATGGATTTTACCTGCACGATACAAACGACAAAGATAAACTCTCCTACGCCTCAATGATCCAGGAGTTCGCGGAGAAAAATGTGAAGCCCTACAGTTTGGCCGATACCATAGAGGTGAAAGACGAACATGGAAAGGTTCAGCGCTTGGTTAACTATGGATACTCCGAACAATACGACAAGGCCGAAGAGCTCAAAGCAAAGAAGGCGGCTGGCGGGACTTTGACCCCTGACGAGCAAAAGACAGTTGATTATGTGGAAGCCGTGAACGCGCAGTTATACGGCAGAATCCGCAGAACCGGCGCGAACCGCCTGATGAACTCCATGCGCGCGGCAGATATCAATGTCCAGTTCGCGGATTCTGAGTCAGCTGCAGCGGCAGGATGGGAAGGCGAGGGGTATGGAGGTACCCATAGTTACGGGAGAATGTTCGCGGATAAACTCGGGGAGACCCATGCCAGACAGCTTTGGAATCGCAGTCACGAGCTTCAGGAGCGCGGTATGGTTCCCTTTGGCGGCGGTCCGGAAGGGCTCGCTTCAGACAAATACAGCCGCCGCAGAGTAGTAGAGTTGGCAGAAGAGAACCCGCTTATCGTCAGGTCGCTGTATAAAGGGAAGAAGTTTACGAACGATGAAATAGTTAGCATATTGGAAGAAGCAAAGACAAGCGCAGAAGGTAAGAACAGACCTAAGGCCAAAATCAAGGTTATCGATGATATGATTGCACAAGTTCGCGCTAGTAAGTCCGGAGACGATGATTCCAATGGCGAGCCGGCATCTGTGGTTACTCCACGCTCGTCTTCCGGTTCCTCAGGCGGGGCAGTTCCTCCCCCAAGTTCGCCCGGTCCTGGAAGCGCTCCTCCTCCCCCGAGTGCTCCTAGTGGCGGTGGCGGAACAACAGGGGGAAGTGGTGGCAGAGGGTCTGGCGGGTCTAGTTCTGGTAGG
>DATDTQ010000140.1:0-4414 GCA_035290765.1 Candidatus Peribacteraceae bacterium | reverse complement strand
TAGATCAGGGATATCGTCAGTCATGGGGATGCTCGCTAGAGCACCCAGATTGACGCCGACAACTCCTTCTGTCAGCCCGCCCAGCGTCATCTCCAGCGCCACAGATTCTTTTTCGCTCACGCGCCCGAGCGATTGTTCCAGCGTTTGCCCACCGAGCAACTCGGCCAAATGTTCTGAAGTCGAAGACGAACGATCTGTAGACAGGCGGTGATCCTCTTTTTGCAGCTTGTGCATCTCTGTTTTTATCTCATAGATTCCGTGATTGATACCTTCGACCTTCTTATCCTGCGCCAACTTAACAACCTCGTAACTTTCATGCTCCAGCGGCCCGGCCACCTTGCGCCAAAGCGCGGCACCGGAGTTGAATTCCTTGAGCCTGTGGGTCGCTTCTTCCATTGTGGTCTTGCGCGTGCTGCGCGCTTCCGACAGCACTCCCTTTTGATCTCCTAATAGCCTCAGTTCAAGAAGGCCATTTGCCATCGCTGTTTCCTTGGACAGTTCAGCTACCGCGATTTGTTCATTAATGCTTGGAATGCTGGCATCCAGTGAAGTTAATTCTTTCTGCTTGGTCGCAACGAGTGCAGACGTTTCCACAATTTCCAGCTCGGTTTTGCTGATATCTACCCCTATCCCCTTTAATGCTGTTATTACCGCATCTTTACCAACACCGTAGGTCGATTTCAGCATGCTCAGTTGGGCTTTTGCGTCAGCAACGGCACTGCGGGTTTTAAGGACATCGTTCGTGCATTCCTGCAAACCTCGCACCAGTTCTTGCACCTGTGATTGAGCTGGCAGCAGATAACCTTTAAGGTTGGTGGCGATCTCTTCTGAAATGCCGCCCTTGAACGTGGTCTCTATGAGCTTGGCGTATAACGTCCTATCCGTCCCAGAGGTCATGGACGACGGCAAGACTCCAGCTTCGTACAACGCCTGGCAGTATTCGCCAATCGTGCTACAGGTAGAGATGTCGATTCCCTTGCCGGCCAAATGGCGTTTGAGTTCAGGAAAGTCTGGGTAATACTCGCTGTCGCCGTCTTGCATGCTCAGCATATCCTGAAGCAAAATATTTTCTGGCACATCGCGAATCAGCCAGCGGGTGAAGTGCGCATGTCCTTCCACCATCGAGACATGGATGCCCGCGATCAACTGTTTGCCATTTATCCCGGTTATCCCCAGCACCACGTAAGCATAGCCATACGCCGGGTCGATGCGCGCGGCCAGCGTGTCGGTGCCCGCGTTGTGCATATCCTGAACATCTGATATCGGGCGTATCTCCATCGTTCGCCTGTCCGGCAAAATGGCGTAGTCCATGCACATGACCAGTGTTGATTTCCCGGCGCCGGTCGGCCCCACCAATGCGGTCAACTCTTCGTCAAGCTCAAGCACTTCGCAACCGACTATCCCGCGCCAGCCGATATACGCGACGCGGTCAATTTTTGCCTTACTCATCTGTATCCCCTTCGCTCGCATCTTCACCTTCGTTAAATACGACGCCGCGCGTCACGATCAGGTTTAAACGATTTTCATCACTGGGGGCATTGTTGCTGCGCGCTAACTCGGCAAACCGGCTGATTGCCTCCAATGGGCGAATAGCCAAATCTGTCAGTTCGATGAATCCCAGTTCTGCCAGTGTCTTTAACGCTTTTTTGAGTTCATCGTTTATGCACTCATCAACGAATGCTTCCCGGCGTTTCGGCGCATAGACTTGCTGGAGGATGTCGCGCGGAACAGATGTCTCGATGTCCTGTAGCAACTGATTGACGGGTATTCGACCAGATGAGCGTGTGATCTCCGGATCTCTGGCTTTCAGCGCGATGAACATGCCAAGATGCACGCAGGATCTTGGCAGCAGCCTCGTTTGAAGCTTGCCGCCCTTGACTGTCGCGTAGAAGAATCCATCAGGGTGCTGGTAAAGCGAGCATCCATACCGTGTATAAAAATCCTTCAGTTCAGGCAGGTGCTGGCACATGTAATCATACAGCGCCATATTGGAGCGGTTGATATGCCCGCCCCGTCGCAGCAGCAAGTCAATCTCGACAAACTCATCATCATGGAAAATGGTCATTTTATATATTCACCTTGAATTCTTCGATTTCAATGCTGGGTGTTGCTTGAGTCCAGTGCCGCATTCCGTCTTCCATCTGGCCGGCTTGCGTCATCTCGCCAATCAGCCAGGAAAATTGCGACATGATGCCGATTTCGTCCTTTGTTTCTGTTGCAGCCTTACCCAAAATACGTGATGCCAGCGCGCTCCCACTTTCCAGCTCGGCCTTGAGGTGTGCGAGCAGAATTTCATGCACGTTGTCCGGTAGCTCTTCGGTAAATTCCCGATCTCTGCTGGATGCGTCTTTCTGAACACGGGGGGCTTTCTTCGGGGTGTGATCGCGCTGGACGTCTTCTCTCATCCGCATGAAGCAGGGTTCAGACACAACCTCCAGCGACCATCCTGGCACGGCTGCTACAGATCGTTTCAATGCATCAGAAATACGCCGCTGGCGATCAATACGAACGACCGTGCGCAAATGGTTATGCACGACGTTGTGGTGGTCTATCCAATCGGTGGCACGCTGTATTGTCCATAGCGAGATGTTCACCAGCCTGCGTTGAAACTCATCACAGATAGATTCGACGCCTCTTGGTGGGATGGGCTGGTTCGTATTTACGCTGGAACGTGCCAGGTTGCCGATCTGGTCGATCAGCGCCTGCGCCCGGCTGGTTGATGCCAGTACAACTTCCTGTAGGTCATCAATCGTTTTGATCACTTTGGATAACTGTGACTCGCATTGCCCTATCGAGTCTTCGCTGGCTTGAATTAATAATGTGGGTACAAAATCCCTTAGTGCCGCGTGCTGGCGATCCAATTCTTTCTGGTGCCGCTGAATGCTGACCAGCATGCCCTTCAACACAAATCGCATTTGCTGCACCACATTCGACTGCCAATCTTCTTCGGATTGCGCTTTCTCAGCATCTTCAACAATACGCATGAGATGGCTGATGAATGACCGGAAAATCGCCGTCAGCGGCTCCCCTGAAAACTCGGACTGCATCACATGCCATTCTGCGACTGATTCACCGATAGTGGTGATTTGGTATTCCGTGTCCACCGTCAACCTGATGCGGGTCATATCTGCCTTGGCCGCACACTCTGCCTTAATAAGACGCGCTAGACTCTCAGTTAGACGTCGTTCCGGATTTTGAGAGCCGCCAGCCTCGATAGCATCCAGTCTGCTATGTAACGCTTGAATTGTGGAGTAGGGAATTGCAAGCACTGCTTCATCACCTGACTCGATTTCCTGACGCATGAGCACCAGAAGCGCTATGTCTCTTGAAGTTAACTCAAGTGCTCGATTTTCTTCAAGGATTGTTTGAACAATCGACAGGATTGAAGTTGGGTTGTGAGCGACAGAAAAGCTCATTATGAAATTATTCTGAAAAATACTGGGTTGAATTTATAGTGATATGAGCCTCCAACTTTTACGCCGCGAGTGAGAAAGCCAAGTTCACGCAGACGTTTAATGGCTGTGCTGATATGAGTAGGCGCTATTGCAAGCTCACGGCCTAGCTCGGCATGAGATACCACATCGCCTGCGACCGGCAGAGAGGCGACCAGATGCCACAACACTAAATGTTCTGCTTGCTTTAATAATACTGTTCGCAATGCCTTAATGCCGCTGGCTGTGATGATTACGTTTCTTTCAGTTTTAAGGCTCATTATTTATTTGTTTTATCCATCAGATAGTATGCAGTTACATAATGACGTAACGTTACGCAGTGGTGTAATATTTGTCAATGCCTATGGTTTTCGTTGTAAACCGGATTCCTTGTAATCTGCTACAGAAACAAAACAAGTTATTCGCTCAATCTGACCGACTTACCTCTCAGCGCTTCCCCCTGAACAATTTCCAATTCATACGCAAGGCCTCAACGACAGTTCTGGGAAGGCTATCCGCCGTTCAGATACCGCTTGGTGCCGAACTTCAGCACGCTGTCAGGATTTTCGTTGTACATAGTCTGTTGTACATAGTCTTGACGTTGTATATCGTTTTGATATAATCCGCTTGTGCATATCATCTCCATCAAAATGCTTCGCGAGTTCTGGCAGAAACATCCAGAGGCGGAAAAGCTCCTACGCGAGTGGCACTCAGTTGTGGAGCACGCTGAATTCAGGGACTTCAACCATGTTCGTGAGTTTTTCAACTCCGCCGACTACGTGCCGCCCTATACGGTCTTTGATGTGGGTGGGAACAACTATCGTCTGGTCGTTATCGTCAGGTACAGGTTCAAGAAGATATTTGTGCATAAGGTGATGACGCATCGGGAATACGATGACTGGAACAAGCTCTATAGGAAAGGCAAAGGCTAATCATGCGCGCAGCACACACTCAGTTCGACATCCGAGCCATTCAATCCTCTT
>DATDTQ010000139.1:0-2676 GCA_035290765.1 Candidatus Peribacteraceae bacterium | reverse complement strand
GGCGAAGTCGTCTTCAACACGGGCATGGTCGGTTACCCCGAGAGCCTGACGGACCCGAGTTACAGGGGACAGATTTTGACTTTTACGTATCCGTTGATTGGGAACTATGGCGTGCCAAGTGAAGAGAAAAACCGCTGGGGTTTTGCGAACAATCTGGAAAGCGAAGCCGTGCAGGTAAGGGGAGTCATCGTGGCGAATGAGAGCCGTGACTTTAGTCACTTCAAAGCTGTCAGTTCACTCCATAACTGGTTGGAACATCATAAAATTCCCGGCATCACGGGCATCGACACTCGCGCGCTTACTAAGAAGCTGCGCGAGCATGGCGTCATGCTCGGGCGCATCACGCAGAATGATGGGGCGGCGAACCCAGGGGCGATCAAAGACCCAAACGAAGATAACCTGGTGGCGGAAGTCAGCTGCAAAGGAGTTGTCACGTACGAACCGCAAGTAGAAGCCAAAAAAACGGTAGCGGTGTTCGACTGTGGTATCAAGCGAAATATTTTACGGTCACTGCTGCAACGCGGTGTCCGCGTGCATCGCTTGCCGTGGGATTTTGATCTCAGCGGCAGCGATCTTCAGTATGACGCCGTGCTCATCAGCAATGGTCCCGGTGATCCCAAAAGTTGCGTGGCGACAATTGCGCAAATTAAAAAGGCAATGGAGAAAAATATTCCGGTCTTCGGAGTTTGCCTGGGCAATCAGCTGCTGGCCCTCGCGGCCGGTGGCGATACGTATAAATTACGGTATGGCCACCGTGGCGCCAATCAACCGTGTGTCGAGCACGATATGAAAGGAATACCGACAGAGCGCTGCATTATCACCTCACAAAACCACGGCTTCGCCGTGGATGAAAAATCACTCCCCGAGGGGTGGCATGTATGGTTCACCAATGCCAACGACGGCACGGTGGAAGGCATACGGCATAACTCCGGGCGTTTCTTCACAGTCCAGTTTCACCCGGAAGCGACGCCGGGGCCGGAGGATGCGAATTACCTGTTTGATGAATTTTTGAAAGCGATTTAATTGTCATCTCGAGCGGAGTCGAGAGAGGACAATTGCTGCGTGTCGCATTTCGCCCTTCAACAAGCTCAGGGTGACGCTCAATGTGACACGCTAGATGTATCCCTCTACATGTACGTCTTGTTTCGTCAGCCCCCACTCCTCAAGGCAGTGCTTTTTCACATCGTTCGTCATGATCGGACTGCCGCAAGCATAGACATGCTTTTGCGCAATATCTTTGGCGATGAGCGCTACCAAACTTTGGACGCGCCCGCGGTGACCGGTCCAAGCCGGAGTTGGATCGCTCAGTGCCAGGTGAAGAAAGAAGTTTTCGTGTTGCTTGGTCAGAGCCTCAAATTCCTCTGTCCAAAATAAATCCTTTTCCGTGCGGACGCCGAAGACAAGATCCATCTGGCGACGATCGCCTTGTTGCAAAGCATCAATAATCATCGGTCGAAACGGTCCGAGACCGGCGCCCGTACACACCAAGATGATGTCTTTTTCGCCAGGGTGCAGCTTAAAGCGACCAAGTGGACCCTGCATGGAAACTTCCATTCCAACCTTGAATTGTTGTTTGATCCATTCACTGGCCCGTCCGCCGGCCAGATATTTAATGATGAAACGGAGCTCGGGTTCCGACGGTAAGGATGCGATTGAAAACGAGCGGGGTTGAATGTCAGTCGCAGCATCGACTTTTGGAACATCCCACAGCACGAACTTTCCGGGCGTGAAGGTGAAGCCTGCGGGTTTCTCAAAGTAGATGTCATACACACCGGTAGCGATTTCCGCGAGGGCCGTGCAATGAACGCTAAAACGAGGCGTGGGCATCGGAGAGTATTATGTATCAAGTATTATGTATTACGTATACTTAATACCTAATACATAATACGAAATACTTTCAAGTCGAGGGTAACTTTAATAACCCTGATTCAAGCATTTGGAGTGTTTTTGGATACCATTCCCGTTCAAGCGCTTGCACTTTCTCTTTGAGCGAATCTACGGTTTCACCTGCCACAATCGGACATGTTTTTTGAAGCAGTATGGGGCCGGTATCTACACCGTCATCCATGACATGAATTGAAACACCACTTTCCTTTGCACCCGAAGCAAGGACTGCATCATGCACATGATCGCCGTAGAAACCTTCGCCACCATGCTGCGGTAAGAGAGCAGGATGCACATTGAGAATCCGACCGCGGTGCCGATTGATAAACCAAGGGGTCAAAATCCACATCCAGCCCATGGCGGCGAGGATGACGGTTGACTGTCCACCGAGTGAAACAATGGCCTGATCAATTTCTTTTTCGAACTCCTCACGGGTCATCCCTTTTTTTCGCTCGACGATACTGACCGGAATAGTGGCCGCTTCCGCTTTCGCAATACACTGCCGGTCTGGTTTATCGGTAATCAGACCGAGGCAACGCGCAGTCAGTGTGCGAGCTTTCATTGCGTCGATCACCGCTTGAAAGGTGGTGCCGCGAGAGGAACATAAAACAATGAAGTCCACGAGACCATTGTAGAGACGCGCCGGACAAATGCCCATTGCCTTTGGTAGAAACGCGCCGCCGGCGCGTTTCTACGGATTGGGCAATGATGCATTAAATAATCCCTTGAACAAATCTTCCTCCGGCTTAATGCCCGGCACCCAACCCTCATCTTCTGTGAGAGTAATCCCGT
>DATDTQ010000138.1:0-5453 GCA_035290765.1 Candidatus Peribacteraceae bacterium | reverse complement strand
ATGAGAGACGGTTCCCAGACCGTGATGATGACCAGAGCGACGACGATAATTCCACCCACGCTGACGATATGGTGACGCGGGAATTTTTGGGAGAGATGCGTCCGAAGGGAAACAAATGTGATCACTGCCGCTGCAACCCACGCTGCCCGCGAGAAGCTCAGCACTAACGTGACACCAATGAGAAGAGTCATGGCCGCGCGATGTGCATCGGGACGGCGGAGTGTGAAAAGCAACGCTAAACAATAAGGAATGAGGAGCCAGAGGCCCGCCTGGTTGGGGCCACTGAGCGTGCTTTGCAGGCGCCGCAGGCCAGTTTCTCCGATCTGATGGAAGGCGGGCAGCGGGCCGCCGGGCAGATACAGTGAGTGGAGATCGGAATAGCCAATGACCTTAAAGAAACCAATCGGTAAAAAGAGGGCAGCAATTCCATAGAGCGCGACGACACAACCGACGAGAAGCAATGCTTGCAAAACATTGTGCGTGAACTCTTTTGACCATGAGACACGCCGTAAAATCAAAAAAGCGAAGAGTGGAACAAGGTCATACTTCACTCCATACAACATCAGTTCCACATTCTGGAATGTAAGAACACTAACGACTGCTGCCAGTAGAAAGAGACAGACGACGATGGCATCAATCCGATCAAATTCGGAAATTTGCTTCGGATCACGCTGCCACTGCCTCCAAATTTCAATGACGGCGAGGCCAAGAATGACAAGCAGTAGCACTTCCTTCCAGAGCGTCAGTGCGGTCAGCGGCGCGTTGCCCGGTCCCAGCAGTAATTTCGTTTTGAATGTGACGATGAAAGCGTGCAGCGGCAGAAGTGCCACGAGGATGACGGTGAGCCATTCGCGAATCCGAGTGAGCATCGATGCTAAGTTTAATTGAAAATGCTATACTTAGCACATGGAACGATCGCCCGACCATAGTTCGCTGCCGCTAAAAAATTTAGATGCGGAGAAACACTATATCCGGGAAATCCTGCACGATGTCCAAACAAGTCTTCGGCAATTGGGCATTGAAACCGGAGTTATCTTCAAGGAGCACCAAGAACCCCAGTTAAATCCCTAAACGTTCCTCCTCAGTTCGAAAAACATTCCCGTGCTTGAGCACTTGTTCCACAAAATCAATGCTCTTGGCACTGACGTTCTCGCCATACAGTTTGGGCACACTCCGGAGGCCTTGATTATCCCAGGCATAATCAATGCAAGCGCGTACCAACTGAGCATCAAGCGGCGGCGCCAGCACGTTGCCGCCGTTCATGATCGATTCGCTGCGGTCGGACCCGAACCGCAGCGTGACACAGGGTACGCCGAGCACATTCATTTCTTCCTGCATTGATCCGCTGTCAGTTGCGCAGACTGCCGCTTTACTCATGGCGGCGATGACGTCGACGTACTGGGGCCATACGGGCGAGTACACGAAGTTTTCATGTTGCTTTTGTAACTTCTCAACTTCGCCGCGCAGATTGAAACGGTCAAAGGCTGCCTCTGTTTGAAACATCGAAATCAGCAGCACCTTTTTACCTTCTTCAATCAGCGAGCGCATCGCGTCGAAGATCGCGCGGAAGCGCCGCTCGGAAATACAGTTTTCCCGGCGGTGGATACAAAAGCGGACGAAGTCGCCCTTCTCCAATACCGGATATTTCTGGAAGATAGTCGATTTTTTGGCTCTCTGAAGCGCTTCCTGCGTGGCATCGGCAACAGAATTACCGACGACCGCAATGCGGTCGTCCGCAAAGCCCTCCGCGAGCATAAACTCGCGGTCGAGCTCGACGGGCGCCAGGTGAATGCCGGTCGCCGTCTCGCTGCAGCGCGTGTTGAGTTGCTCCGGGTACGGTTCCTGACTCCCCCGCTCCCAGGAACCACGTTGGCGCAGTTTTTCATGCCACCTCGGCACGGCGTCGGACGCGCCTGCTTTCACACCGCGCAACACATCATCGATGAGTTGTTTGCGCGGCGTCAGCGTGCGGATACCCGCTTCGACGTGCACTGAGGCGAACATGTGGCAGTAGGCCGCGTTGCTTGCCGCCATCGCCGTCGTTGTATCGCCATGTACATAAGGAATCACAATCTTACCGCGCCTACCCGCCGTAACTTGAGCGGAGGTAGACTCTTTCAGTTGCCCGATCACGTCGCCGAGCCGGCCGATGATCTGGCTGACCACTTCGTGCATCGCGCCGCGCACGTTTAAATTGAAATCCGGCGTCACGCCGAATTCTGTCAGCATGCCGCCGCTCAGATTTTCATCGTAGTGCTGACCAGTGTGGCCAAGCACGACCAAATGGCCGCGTTTCTTCAGCTCAAAATAGAGCGGCAGCTGCTTGATGATGTCGGGTTTCGTCGCGATGAGAATGAGATGCACGTGCCCCTGCGAACTATTCGCCACATCGTCGAAGAACGATGTTGAAGCGTATGTAATATCCTGCACGGGAAAAGGGTACCGAAAGAGAGTGTCAGAATGCCAATGTTCAAGCGCATATCTAGCCATTGACAAGAAATAAATACATTGTAATATGCCGTCATGGAACGCGAAGACTATTATCCACCGGACATCTCCAACATTGCGGAAAATGATCCTCCGCCCCTCGTCATTCAGGAAAGAATATTGGCAGTGCAACAGAAATGGAATCATACGACACGCTCAGAACGCATAAACGCTGCGACACATTTAAAGCGCGGAAAAGGTGATGATGCGGTTTCGCTCAAACATTCCTATTCAGCCCCGCTGAATGACCCGATCAACATGGCTGACGAACGGATGAACGGCCGCATCATGTAAGGCTTGTTACCTTCGTCTGTTTGGTAATCCCTTCAACCGGCCGGATTTCCTTTTTGACTACCTTCTCGCCTTCAAAGTAATAAAGGTACGGCGTACAGAAAGCGATCTCGCGAACTGCCGCTTCGTCAGCCGGTAAATTTTCCAGATACTTCATCATGGGCCTCATACTATTGCCATGCGCCGAGACGATGACAGTCTTGCCGCCATCGAGGTACGGCAGGATGAAAGATTTAAAGAACGGCAGCGCCCGTTTCTCACAATCTTCGATACTTTCGCCACCTGGCGGCCGCGTGGAATAGCTCCGGCGCCAGAGCCGCACCTGCTCTTCACCGTACTTCGCAATGGTCTCGCTTTTATTGAGACCGTTTAAATCCCCGTAGTCGCGTTCGTTCAAGGCTTTGTCATGGATCGTTTCCAAGTCCGGCTGGCCCAATTCATTGAGGACGATTGTCAGAGTGCCGATGGCTCGCTTGAGAACGGATGTAAACGCGACGTCAAAATGCCAATCCCGCATTGCCTTGCCTGCCAAATGAGCGTCATGTTTGCCTTGTTTGGTCAGTGCCACGTCTGTCCAGCCAGTGAACCGGTTTTGCAGGTTCCAGAGCGACTGGCCATGGCGGATTAAACACAAACGACCCATACGACGGCATAATAGCATGCAGCGAAAGCAGGGATTAAGTGTTAGGGATTAGCTTCTAGTGTCCTTAAAGCTAACACCTAATCCCCGGCACCTCGAAAAGAGGTCTCCACTAGCGGGTCTGTTTGTGGTAAAATAATATGATCTACCGATGAAAAAGCGCCACCTCGACGTCCACCGGCTCTCCACCGCCAGATTTCATCACACTGTCTTCTGGGCGGTCATTATGAACGTCATCATCATTGTGTTGGCAGCCTTACTGGGACGGGCGGCCTTGAATTTGAAAGCAGCGATTACCGACAAGCCTGACGTCGCAATCTACTTACTTCTCCCTGATGCCGGTATTACTTCCGCCCATGTGCTCCGCGAAGGCAAAAATGAACGCGATTATCTCGCCGAAACTGCAAGTGGCTCCATGTTTGTTCGTCTTTATAAAGGACCTGATCGCAAATGGTCGGTGTCCGAAACCCAATTACTCCACGAATAATGATCTTTGTTGCTCAAACCATCAGTCAAGGTACCGCAGGCCTTTTTATCGTCAGCAGCTTATTTATAACGGCCGGAGTCAGCTTGCGTTTTCTGCGCAAGGTTAAGAATTCCTAGTATTCTTCCCGTACTGCTTCACAAGACGCGGAAATACCACCGTCGCCTTCCAGATACGAGGTAAACGTGATGGCTGTGTGATCAGACGCCAGAGCCATTCAAGATTGTGATCGCGGAAAAACCGGGGTGCCCGTTTCACGGTACCGGCCAGGAAATCAAACGTGCCGCCTACTCCCATCGCCAATTTGACCTGCGGCATTTCCTTGAGGTATCGATCAATCCAGAAGTCCTGCTTCGGCGCGCCGTATGCCACGAGCAATAGCTGCGCGCCCGAAGCATTGATGCGCTGGATGATGTCCGACGCATCAGCCTCCGCCGGTGAACCAGCGAAGGTGCCGGCGATGCGGAGGTTTGGATTCAGTGCCATCAGGGTGTCAGCGGCTTTGTCAGCCACACCTGGCAGGCTGCCAAGGAGGAAGATCGGCTGGGTGCCATCAAGCTGACGACAGAGTGCCGTCACGGTGTCGACCCCCGTGACACGCTCCGGCAGGTGTTGGCCAGTGGCAGCGGCCAGGCGGAGCAGGCCGGCGCCATCGGGGAGATTCAAGTCGGTTCGATTCAGCAGACCATGAAATGCTTGGTCAACTGAAGCCATGACCAACATTTCTGGATTCGGCGTGGCCACATGCGCTTGGCCAGGGGCGCTAAGATATGAAAGCAGTCGCGCGACTGCTTCTTCTTGCGTTACAGAATCCAGGGGAACGCCGAGGAGAATAACCCGGTTCATCATTGGTATATATGGTACACATCTCTGTTTCTCTGTTCCTTTGTTTCTCTGTTAGACTGCCGCCGTGCATCAAAAAGCGTGGTTGATCGTGCCTTTCTTACTGGTATTGGGGGCTTGCCGCCTTCCGCCTGCACACACGCCTCCTGCACCAACCACCTCGACTGCAACAGGAAGCGTCGCTTCGTCATCAGTTAGTTCGGCTCCTAATCATCTGCTTCGCTTAGATGGTGCCGTTTTAACGAGCACCGGAACGACGCGATTTCTTGAGACAGGTGTTTTAGAAATTGGCAACGCGGATGCACCGCTGACACTCACAGTGTTCACGGAGTATCACTGCAAGTATTGCTACCAGTTCCAAGCGGAATTCTTACCGCAACTACAACAAGAATTCATCAACGATGGGCGACTGAAAGTCCGTTACGTGATAAAACCACTGCAAAAATATCCAAACAGCCTCGCCACGAAGCAGGCGCTGTTGTGCGCGGCCAAGCACGGTAAGGGCTGGCCGATGCATGTCGCAATTACAAGTGAAGCGAACCGTTCGGCTTTAGCGCTCCGCAAACATATGGAAGGAATGGGCATCGATAGTGAAGGAATCGGCAATTGTGCGACTGATGCGCAGCTCGCTTCGCAAATCCAACTGCAAAATGAAGTAATGGATCAACTGGAAGTAAAACTCGTACCGACATTTTTCTTGAATGATGA
>DATDTQ010000137.1:0-12217 GCA_035290765.1 Candidatus Peribacteraceae bacterium | reverse complement strand
CCTTATACGCGTCGCCTAACGTGGCAACTTCAGCTGCCCAGGCTTCGAAATCGAGCGCGGCGTCGTGCTCGAGGGAAACAGTTTTCTGCACCACATTAACTTCCACCTGCGTAATGGCGGGAAATTCGGAGCTCACATCTTTGATGAGTGCGGCGCAACTGGGGCAATGAATGCCGGGTACCGAAACGAGGGTTTGCATGAGGGGAAGGTGGAAATTACCGTCGGGACAACCCGACGATGTTAATCACTTCGTTAATGAACTCTGCTCGGTCAGCCGGAGAGTTGAGTTTCTTCGGCGCGCAAGTGTGTAAATGACTCTCCAGCATAACAGACTGGATATGCTTTAAGTGTCCTTGCATAGCCAGGGCCATCTCTAAGATATGCCCGCAATATTGGTCTTCTTCGACCATTGTGCGGAGCTTGGCTGTCAGGCCTTCCAGGCGTTTCACGGCTTCGAGCGTCTTTTGCTTGGCATCCTGTTTCATGAGTATAGGGGTAGTGGGTACCCCTACTATAGCCCCTCCTTTTCTCAAAGTCAACAACATTTAAAAAAAAGGCCAGGTTCCAAGTTGCAGATTGGAACCTGGAACCTGCAACTTGGAACTTCATTTCAGAAACTTCCCCCAACGATGTAGCCGATAATCACGCCAATCAGACCCATCGAGACCCCGAACCATGGATTGCTCCACGGGCCTCCGCCACCGGAGCTTTGGGTTTTTTCCGAGCTGTCTTGCCACTGAATCATAGGAAGAAAAGGGAGAGATTAAATCACGTTCAGGGTACCACGGACCATGCCCATTGTGCAGCTAAAGGCGATTTGGCCCGGCTCAGGCACTGTGAATTCAATAACATTCGGACCACTGTCCAATACTTTTGAAATGTTCAGGTTTGGGATGACAAATCCGCGCGTGCAACCAGCAGCGCCGGTGCCGTCGATGGTCCAGCGCACAGGTACACCGGCTTTGATCGTAAGGGCACTCGGCTCGTAACTACTCCCGGTCACTTTCATGGAAATTTCCTGCACACCGTCACGGATTGTAGCCTCCGCTCCGCCTTGCCCGCCGGTTCGCGCAAAGACGCGCGAGAGATCGACGCCCGTCAAAGTGAAACCGCTGTTGAGATTGAAGAGCGCAAGCAGGAGGACGAGCGATCCGGAGAAACGCAAGAATAAACGGGAAGCCGTGCCGGAAGCAGTCGCCGAGATGGCGCTGATGCCAATGAGCGACGGCAGTGTTCCCAAGGCGAATATGCCCATGGTCAATGCTCCGGTTATAAAGCTGCCGGAAGCGAGTGCGACAAGTTGAAGCGATTGCGTGAAACCGCAAGGGAGGAAGAATGTCAATGCGCCCAGCGCGAATGGCGCACCCGGCTTCTCACTCTCCGACAAGCTCGCGATCCAGTGGGCCAAACGTTTCGGCGGACGGATCGGGAAACTGCCCTTCGGAATGATATGTAGAATCGTCAAAGCGAGATACAGCATCACCAGTGCAATCAAAATATTCATGTAACCGGTCATTTTTGCGCTGAGCGTGATCGACTGGCCGAGCAAACCAACCACGCCGCCGAGCACGAAGTACGAGACGATCCGCCCGGCATTGAAGTAGAGGAGCGGCCGGATCTTTTGCGCTTTGGAAGATGATTGGTGCGTCTCATTGTATTTGGCGGCCATTGTCAGCAAAAGACCTCCTGTCACGGCCAGACAACTGCTCGTGCCGGCGACGAGGCCGATAATGAAGATGCCACCGAGGGAAAGCGCGCCGGATGTTGATGGCGCCAGCGAAATGAGATCGAAAGCTGAAAGCAGCTTATACAGAGCGAAGATGATGAGGAGCGAAACGCCGATCTCCATCCACTTTCGTTGGTCGACAGGAACTGAATCCACCGTCGGCATTTCCTCACCTGTCAGCGAGTAACCGGCATGGCGCACAACGGCAGCAATATGCTGGTCACTGGGCAGGTTCGAGGCGTCGGCGACGATGTCGGCCGTGCCTTTCTTATGGTTAACGGAAACAGATTTGATGCCCGGAACGGCTCCCAACTTCCGTTCCAGCATCAGTTCGCAACTGTGGCAGGTCATGCCATTTACATAAATCGTTGCGTGACAGTCGTGAGGATTATTGGACATGTGAGAAAAAGAAAATATGGGAAATAAAAAAGTCATCCCCTCTTTCTCACAAACGCAGAACTTCTGTCGATGTAAATGTAAACGCGATTGGCGGGGCATGAGTTGCCAGCTGAGAGCGGTCATCGTTTGCAGCAAGTTCAATGTTCTCTGTGTCCGAAGCCTGGTTGATGGCAGACAGACTGGCTCCAGATACAACCGATGAATCGACTAACGGGGCAGTCTGTTCAAAGCAGTGACCGCTGTCGCAGTGGACGGGGCCCGCCGGGAACACCGACTCGGACAGTCGCGCGCTCATGCGGGCACAGCCCTCGCAGTCGGCCGGCGTCATCGGCATTGATGGAGTCATGGCCATTTCTATAGCGCCCGCCACCGGTTGCGGCGCTAAATGTGCGTACGCCATCGGCATCATGCAGAGGTTGCTCAGCACGATGTTGAGAGTGACGGAAGTAATGACGAACCAACGCATGGTCAAAGGTACTTTAGCCTGTTTTTCAGAGAATTGCAATCTACCGCCGATTTCAAAGAATAATACATCTTTATTGACTTTTTTTCAAAAATGATTATTATCTCAAACCTAATGGAGAAGATCATCGGAAAACGGCCGGCTTACAGGAACCTCGAAGTAGATAAAATCAAGCTTCCCGAATCTGATCTACGGCAGAAAATCGACGAAAAAGAAATAGAACAATTAGGAGACAGCATGAAGGATGTTGGTCAACTTCAGCCCATAATTGTTTCATATGATACCAAAGCAAAAAAGCACCAGGTTATAATTGGCGGTCGGCGACTGCGTGCAGCACTAAAAAAAGGAATGCCAACAATTAGGGCTACTATAGTAGATGAAATAGAAGACAAGCATGAATTGATCGTCAGATTAATTGAGAATATGCAACGGTCAGATCTAGAACCTCTGGAAGAGGCGCGCGGCATTGCTGCGCTCCGGGACACATTCAACTATTCGGAAGATCAAATTGTCGCAACTATTAAAAAAAGCGGACAATTTGTCAGAGATCGCCTGTCTCTCCTCAGCTTGCCTCCGTCTATTGTACAGCTGGTAGAACAAGGCAAGTTGGGGGTCAGTCAAGCAACAAGCATTGCTAAGCTAGAGGGTAGTGATCAGAAACAGGAAACTATTGCGAGCAAAGCAGTTGAGAGAAATCTACCTACTGAAGTTGTGGTAAGAATGGTCAATGAAGTGCTCCGTCCAAAACGACGTCGCAAAAAAATGGCGCGAAAGCATAAATTAAAAAAAGAGAGGCGATATTCTATCGAACGAGCATATGCAAACAAAACTTCAACAGATTGCAGTGAAAGGTGAAAATTTACTTAAATTTATCGACGCTATCCCAATCAAGCGTTGGACTCCCGAGCAGGCAGGAAGATTAAGCGAGGTCGTTGCAGCCATTGGAGAAGGGCTGCAGCGTTTCCATAGAAAAACCACAAGACGTTCTAAGGAAAAGGAAAAATGACAACACCTGAAAAGAACCGAGGGGGAGAATCCTTAAAAGAGTTGGCAAAACTTCTGCAAGAGACAGAAAAGAATGAAAAAATCTCAGCGAGAGTTTTGCGTTTGGCAGCGAATCTCAAAACTGAAATTCGAAATTGCCTGAGCAATGATCATAGTGAAACAAACATTGTTGGTTCTATTGAGCAATTTCTTTCACAGGAGATCACAAATAGCGATACTTCGAAACAGGTATATATCACAGCATTCAGACGATTTCATGCCTGGTGTAAGAAAGTTCAAAAACAACTTAATGACTTGGAATATTCCGACCTTGCCGCATATTCTGAAGATCTACAACGGGAATATAAGCCCGGAACAGTACGCGTACATTTTGCAGCCATTCGGTCTGCTTGCGATTGGCTAATGAGAAATGGATATCTGCCAGGAAATCCAGTGCCCATTATAAGAACCGCCTATAAAGAATATCCCACCTCTGAACAATTGCCCCTCTTGAAATTAGATGAGGTCCAGAAGATTTTTGGCTGTTATAGCGGTGAGATCACTGATATCAGGGATCGCGCAGTTATCGGATTGATGGTTTATACTTTTGTTCCCGTATCATCAATTCCCGAACTGAAGAATAAAGATTTTTTTGAGAAGGAGGGGGCTACATATGTAAGACTTCAGATTGATAAAGAGTCCTACGAAGTTCCTTTACACCCCAACGCCGTGGATTATATGGCAGATTATTTAAATATGCCCGATAAACGCAATCAGCCGAGTGATCCTGAAGCACCCTTATTTCCAGGTCGAACCGGCATGAAAGTCGCCAAGGGGATGAGCCGTATCAGCGTCTATAATTTAGTTAAAAAAGCTTCAAAAAAGGCTCAACTAGAAAAAGAAATATCTCCAATACAATTACGTATGACAGGCGTTGCAGCTTTTCTTCAAAGCCAGCCCGATTCACAGGAAGTTAGTAGTTTAATGGGCTACAGAAATGCCACTACCTTCGCCAGGCATATAGCCAAAACTGAATTTTCTTCCGAACTCGGGAGTTTATTTTTAGATACAAACATTGAAGAACCTTTGCAGGAATTTATTCGTAAAAGTTGCATCTTAGAGACATGAAAAACAATCCTTCTCAAAAAGTGGTGGAACAACCAGAAGTGCCAATAACACAAGAATTGCAATATCTGCTCACGGAAGTAGAACAAAGTGGAAACGAAGTACCTGAAAATATCGTTCATTTGATAACTCAATTGAAAAGCAAACTTCGCGGAATACTTGATTCCAAATCAACAGATTCTTCTGTTATCTGGAGTCAAGTGATAACTTTTCTGGAAAGTTATAGCAACAGTCCACGAACAACCGAAGCGTATTTGAACGCTTTGAAGAGTTTCTCGCACTGGTGCTTAGATCAGGCATTAACCCCCAGTGATATTCAGTATTCCGATATGAAAAAATACGTGGACCATCTTTGCATTCACTATAAGCCAGCAAGTAGAAAACAACACTTATCCGCAATCCGCCTAGCCTTTGATTGGCTCATGGAAAATGGCTTTCGCGATGGGAATCCTGTTCCCTTGTTGCGCAATGTTGACCCAAAACCGGTAGAGGGCTATTCCGAACCCACGTCACTTCTAACATTGAAAGAAATTGAATAATTGCTCGCATTGCCGGCAGAAAAACCAATCGACAAGCGAGACCGGGCAATCATAGGTCTACTATTATATGGCTTTGTTCCATTATCTTCTTTGGTAGAATTGAAAATTAAAGATTACAAAATGGAAAACAACCAGGCTTCTCTCAAAATAAAAATTGGTGAACAAGAGTATTGGATTCCTCTCCATCCGAATGCCATAACCTATCTGGAAGATCACATAGCATCAGCATCAATAAAAAACGATGATCAACTAATATTTTCAACAATGAATAAGAAAAAAACGTCTTTCACAGGAAGGAAATTAGTCGGACGTGAAATATTAGCCATGTTTCAAAGAAAAAGTGAGAAGGCCAATATTCATCCACATGTTACAGCCGATAGGATTCGCCTTACAGGCATAACATCGTTCATGCAATTTAATCCTCAGGGCAGAAAAGATAATTTACTAACATACCGCAATATTAAAACGATTTCAGAATATGAAGAATTAGCTGAAGGGCATGACGAGGATCTTTCTGCACTTTGGGGAGATGTATCTGAAATTTCTGAACCGCTTAAGACTTTTATTGAGAAAACTGGGATATTTCAGCATGATGAGATTTGGCCATTGGTAGCCCCGGCGGGAATCGAACCCGCGTTACCAGATTGAAAATCTGAGGTCCTAACCGTTAGACGACGGGGCCATTGCTACAATAGATGTCCTAACCGCTCGACCCGATTGCGCTCTTCGAGCTTCGCCGGGCAGGCGACGGGGCCATCTGGCTTAATTTTACTCATAGGTAAGCCGCTCCTGCAAAGATTGAGATCATAATTTTGGGAAATAAAGGCCGCGCCAGATAGAATCATCTCATGAATACCTCCACCCCTTGGTTCGGAATCTCGTTGGGCCTTATGGGACTGATCGTCGGTTCTTTAGTTGCCACAGCTTTATCCCCTGTTACGAGCGCTCAAGTGCCTCCGTCTGCCCCAGCGGCACCCGTGGCTCCGACTCCCGTTCCGGCTGGCGCTGGTTGTGGCTGAAGCATCGGTCATTGGTTTTTCACAGTACACAAGAATCATCGTAACGATAATATCAACCCTTATTCTGCCACCCAAATCGGCGCGGCGTCACCTTCGGGTGATCCGCCGATGGGCACGCCAAAAGCGTTCAGAATACGGATACGCGCTCGCCCCGGATCGGACGGCGCGTAGACCGCCACCCATTGTTGCCACATGCTCTGGCCATATTTGCGGCGGACATCTGACGATAGTTGATTCCAGTTGGCATTCATAGTGATCTCGATCGTGCTCGAACCCTCCGGATGATTCAAAGAGACCACGAAACGACTTAAGTTGGCACTGCGGAGATTTTCCGCAAAGCGCTCTTGCTGCTTTACTTCTAACGCGCGCTGTTCTGCCGCACGTTCCGCTTGGACTTCTTCCTGACGCGCTTGTTCCTTCTCTTCTCGCACCACAACGTCTTGTTTGATTTGTTGAATCTCTTTTGGAAAACCGGGACAACCTAGATACGTTGCCCGATCATCGATTGCAAGCTGCCAAGAATAAATGTCTCGCCCCCCTTCTTCGTAATACCAGCGCGTTAGCGTTTGGCACTGATATTGCAGGTCAATGATAGTCACATCCACGAGTTGTTCACAATTGAGATCACAGCGATTCAACCAGGGATAACGACGCGCATATTTCTCCAGCAATTGTGCATCGCTTAAAAACATATTGCGTACCGGCTCAAAGAAAAAACTTAAACCAATGAGGATGATCGCCAAAATAACTAACCCAGCCGCTTCCGTCTTGGCCACATCACCCTGTTCGTGCGTGGTTTCCAGGTGATCCCAGTCAACTTCGCGGTAATCGATCAAACCCATGACTCTAGTATAGCCGTTAGCCATCAGCCGTCAGCTATAAGCAGGTACTGATGGCTAAAGGCTGAGGGCTGAAAGCTCAATGGTGATATCCAGTACCACGTCTAATTTGCCCGGCCCGATACAGCTGTTCCAAAAAGACTAAGCGACAGAGTTCATGCGGCAGCGTCATATCGCTCAGCCGCATAATACGGTCGGCGCGTTGGCGGACTTCGTCTGTCAGTCCGTACGCGCCGCCAAGGACGAAGGTGATGGAATCACCTCGGTCCGCAATCGCACCGAGATCATGAGCAAACGTTGCCGAAGCCAGATGTTTACCCGTTACATCCAAGACCCAGACCAAGCCCTCTCGTTTCCCAAGCGCGGAGAGTAACCGAACGGATTCGTCCGACTTTTGCCGATCCGCTTCTTTTTCTTTGCTGGCAGGAATCTCAATGATCTCCAAAGATCCTTGCAGGCGCTTTTCATACTCGGCGATGCCCTCACGTAACCACGCTGTCTTGATGGAACCGATACAGAGGAGAGCGGCACGAATGCGTGTCATGGTGAGCTCTGTCGAACCATGGCACGCATTGTCGCATTTCGACAGAGCTCAATGTGACAATGCGTCATTATTTTTTCTGTAAAATGCCAACCAGCTCAATATGCGCCGTGTGCGGGAACATATCGACGGGTTGGACGGAACGCAGTTCATACCCTTTGCTCAAGAAGTAACCTAGATCACGAGCAAAGGTCGCCGGATTACACGAAACATACGCGATGCGCTTGGGCGCATGTGCGACCACCGCTTCGCGCGCGCGCGGATGGAGACCGGCGCGCGGCGGATCGAGGATGACGGCGGAAAAGGCATACTTGCCGCCCGGTTTGATTTGATCGTTGAGGACTTGCTCCACTCTTCCTTTATAGAAGCTGATGTTGGCGACGCGATTTTTACCGGCACTCTTCAGTGCATCATTGATGGCAGCCGGATGGCTTTCCACGCCGACGACTTTTTCACAGAAGCGCGCCAAGTATTGACCAATCGTGCCCATACCGCAGTACGCATCGAGCAACACGTCACGCGGACTGAGATCGAGACCTTCACCGATGGCGTGATAAAGCTTTTCTGCACCGAGTGTGTTGGTCTGGAAGAACGAAAACGGGGAAATTTCGAAGTTGAGATCGAATAATCGCTCGTGAATGAACGCTTCGCCGACCAATGTATGGATGGTGGGCTGCTCCGGTTTGTCATTCATGCCCGTATTTTCGATCACGAGCAGTGAGTGGAGTCCTGATCGACCGCCGAAGCGGATGAAATGTTGGAAAAGAGGTTCCAGGTCCTTTTTTCGTCCGTTCACCATAAACGCAATCATCTGCTCACCTGTGTGAACGCCACGACGGAGCAGCAACGTACGTAGTAAACCCTTGTGAGTCTTCGGGTTATAGACCGGTAACTTTGTTTCAGTGATGAATCGCTTTGCATCGGCCAGAAGTGAACTGACCTGTTCGTCATACAGATGACATTCCGTGATCGGCAGCACCGTTGACCACTGACCCGGTTGATGAAAACCGACGGTCGGATCCTCATCAAAGTAAATCCGGCGACCATGTTGCTGTTCGCTCCGCATGTTGGCGAAGCCGAATGACAATTCCAATTTGTTGCGGTAGTGAAACACTTGCGGACTCGGAATGATTTTGAGAACGCGTCCGGGTAATTGATTCCGTTGTTCCGCGGGAACCGGTGTCAGATGCTCGAGTGTTTCACGAACAATCTGCTCCTTATACGAAATCTGCTTGTCGTACGGTAACTGCTGCCACACACAACCGCCACAATCATGAAAATGTTTACAACGTGGGCGGATTTCATCGACTGACTTACTGATCACCTTCGCGACCTTGGCCTCGGCATGCTGGTCACGTACTTTCGCGATTTGCACCTCTACGGTCTGACCCGGAATGGTACAGGGCACAAAGACAGCCAAGCCATTGATATGAGCCAAACCGTCCCCGCCGAAGGTGAGCTTCTCGATCCGAACCGTGTGGAGCTGCCCTGCTTTTACTGGGCCGTCTGAGGCGGTCGAGGCCGTGTCAGATATACTTGACATGTCAGGCAAATTTAGGTATAAAAACACCCTTTTTAACTTCGTCAATGCTTACGCGGAAAGGCCTTATCATCATCGCTTTAGCGCTTTTAGCCGCTTCATACCCGCGTTTCCTGCGGGACGTCACTGTAGCAGAGGATAAGCCAAGCGCAAGCCAGAACGCCGTTCTCCCGCGGCGGTATGCCCAGCTGAAGAAACTGGTACCGGCTCCTGTCAAAAAGGCGCCGGTCCCCGCCGCTTTTCTGGTTCGGCGAATGATTACGATGGGTCCGACGGCCCCTTCTCTCCTACCTGTTGTGGACCAACCTGATATTGAAGATCGCCATCAGAAAATTGCCAACGATGTGCTGATGGCCCTCCCGGAAAAATGTCGCAACACCCTTCAGAAATTGTACGTGCGCTATGACAACCCATCGCAACGAGGTTTGGCCGGGAAAAACACGCTGATTGTCACTGGGAATGTTTCCGATCAGGAATTCCTCGCTCTCTTGGTGCATGAACTCGGGCACGTGTTTGATTTGAACTCTGACACACGTTGCCTTGCCGGTTCTCCTGCAGCCGGTCTGAGTGAATTTAAGGATGGCGCCGACCCTGTCTATAAGAATGACCCCAGTCTTTCCTTCTACCGGATCGCTTGGGTTGGCCCAAAAGAACAAAAAGCCGGCGTGAAGCCCGCTGATTTCGTGAGCGGCTACGCCGCTCACGATGTCTTTGAAGATTTTGCGGAAAGTCACGCGTACTTTGTACTCCATAACGAAGTCTTCAAGGAACGTGCCGCTGAAAATAAAATGATTGCCGCAAAATATGAGTGGTTCCGCACAAACATGTATTCAAACGGAGTGAACTTCGCGCAAACTAGAGAAACCTGGACGGGCTCTGTGCCCTGGGATATCACGAAGCTCACCTATGATTGGACAGGAGTTACAAAGATAGCGAACCGATAACCAAGAGAACTAGTGAAGCAGAGAATCAGAGCATTTGGACTGCTTCACTGTTTCTCTGTTTCTCTTTATTATGGAGCTGTGCGTTATCCTTTGTTGATTGCCACTTGGTTAATTTCCGATCTTCTTCTCTTCGTCGGCGCATTCGCGCTCGCCTATTTCGTGCGCGTTGGCTGGATCCTCTCCTCTGACTATTCGCTCGCAGAGCACGTCATTGCCGCCGCCATTGCCGCGCCGGTCTTCCTGTCGTCACTTCTCACAACCCGGACATTTGCTCTTACTCGTAATCAAGCCGGCATTCGTAATGGCGTGTATATCGCATACGCGTGTTTGCTTGGTACCGCAGCATTCGCCCTCGCTTACTACTTCATGCATCGTGATCTGTTTAGCCGTTTGTTGCTAATCGAAGGGTTTCTGTTGGCCTGCCTCGTCATCTGGATTTGGCACCAAGGCTTCGGCCAGTTGTCCCGTTTGGTTTTGCGGCGTGATCCACCTGTGTTTCGAGCGCTGATCGTCGGCGTGACACGTGAATCACACCGCTTGATCGAAACACTAAAGTGCCGGCACAGTCCGATTGTGCCTGTTGCCGTCTTAGATGCGCGCGGAACAAGTGAAACAAGCATTGAGGGTGTGCCGGTGAAAGGTCGGCTGAATAAATTGGAGGATGTGATCACGCAGGAAGGTATTACACATCTCATCCAGTGCGCGGATATTGAACAATCATTGAATCTTCTAAGCACATGTCGTAATCACGGTATTACCTACCTCTTATTACCTTCCGTTCTGGGTATGGTTGAGCGTGATGAGCGCATTGAAACGCTGGAAGGCCAGCCGGTGACGATGGTGAATCCACGGGAAAGGTCGTGGATGTGGTTTTTCCGCTAAAAATCCTAAGCACTAAATCCTAAATTCTAAAGTAAGAGTTTAGAGCTTAGAATTTAGTGCTTGTCGATCGGAATATGTAAACTGCAGGTTATGAAGGCTTTTATTTTAGCCGGCGGCTTTGCCACTCGGCTTTGGCCGCTCACGGAGCGGCGGGCCAAACCGCTGCTGCCGCTGGCCGGCCGGCCGCTGCTGAGTCATTTGGTGGAGCGCATACCACGTGAGATTCCGGTAACGATCAGTACAAATGCTGTGTTTGAGGCGGGCTTTCAGCAATGGAAGGAATTTGGCGGCTTTACCGCTGACATTATGATCGAAGACACACGTCACGACGACCGAAAACTCGGCGCGCTCGGTGCGGTGGCTCGTTGGCTGCAAACGAAAAAGATTGACGACGATCTCTTGCTGCTCGCCGGCGATAACTACTGTGGTTTTTCGTTTGCCGATTTCCTCGCCACGTATAAAGAAGATGCCCTGCTTGCAGCGTACGACGTGGGCGATCGCGAGTTGGCCAAACATTTTGGCACCGTGATTCTGGAACCACAAACGACGAAGGTTATCGCCTTCGAAGAAAAACCCGCTGCGCCAAAAACATCGTTCGTTTCAACGGGATGTTCGGTGCTGCCAAAACGTGTACTACCAATCTTGATTGAGTTCGCCCAAAAGCGTCCCGATAACATCGGCGGTATCTTTGAAGAATTACTGCGACGCGGCGAACGCGTGGAGGCTTTTCGTTTCACAGAACCTTGGTTTGATATCGGTTCGTTTCACTCGTACCTCGAAGCTACCCGCAAAGTGGTGGGCAATGGGCAAATACTCGGCCACGGAACGAATATCCAGAACACAGAATGCACCGGCAGCGTTGTGGCCGGGACGAACTGCTCAATCAAAGACTCCGTGTTCCAGGACGTCGTATTGTTTGATAACTGTATAGTGGAAGACTGTCACCTGCGTGACTGTGTGGTAGATAGTGGTTGTCGGTTGAATGGTGTGGACTTGGATGGTCAGATGCTGCGACAACATACCGTTTTAAACACGAAGCACTAAATTCTAGATTCTAACCTGGCAATGATTTAGTGCTTAGAATTTAGGGCTTTTGTTCGGATTTTTCTGTTTCCGGATGCCCGTGCTTTCTCTACACTGCCTGCGATGAAACGCCTATTGTTGATGGGTGCGTGCTTGCTCCTGGCTTCTTGCCGAGGGGTTCCAACCAATGAGC
>DATDTQ010000136.1:0-5760 GCA_035290765.1 Candidatus Peribacteraceae bacterium | reverse complement strand
ACACGCCAAGCGCGGCGATGCCGAACGCTTGCGTCGCGATCACGGAAATCAGCGCAATCGCAAGCGTCATATTGACGTCGGCGTTCATCGAACGAAAGATCGGCAGTGGTATCAAATGGCCGTCATGCATCCCTTCAATCGTAATGCTGCCGACGCCGGGCAAAATGCCCATCCAATTGGCGAGGACCAGGAAAATCAGGATCGTGGCCACGAGGGGGAAAAACTTGCGCATCATATCGCGGTCTTGCACCACGCTGTCAAAGAAATTGAAGAGCCCTTCAACAATCATTTCCATAAACGCTTGAAATCGCCCCGGTACCTCGCGGTAGCGGGTGCGCCAAAGACTTCCGGCGACAAGGAACAACACCAACATCGCCAGCCATGACATCAGGAGCGTGTTTCGAATTTCAAACGCGCCGATGTGGCCGATCGTTTCCGAAGCAAGAGGGGGTGGGGTGATGCCGCTGGTCGTGGTTTCAACATTCTCTGCGCCAGTGCGTTCCGCTGCTGCGGAGTCGACGTGGTTTCCAGCCGGTGCGAGCGAGTCGAACGCCATGATTAATGAGGCAGGATTGCGCGCAGCCGCCGCCGCACTGCAATAAAGGAGAAGGTGGCGGCAACGATGAAGCCGAGCAGGGTGAACAGCGGCATCGTGCCGACGGTTTTATCGAGGTACGCGCCGCCGAAGCCCAAGACGGCCACCGGCAGTGCGATCAGATAGCCGAGTTCCCAAGCCAGTTGCAGCGCCAGCCAGATGGCGTTCTTCGGGCCTTCGTTTGGCACATTGGCGGCCATCATCGGTTGAGCGGATCAGTGGTAAAAGCGCGGCGCGAGCGGTGACGCCGGAGCGCCCCCAGCTTCGCGAGTTCGCGTTCGAGCAGAGCGGTCGCTTCGGCAAACCCTTCCGCATCATCTCTACGTTCATGTTGCAATTGTTCAGCGCGCTTCCGCGCTTCTTCAATTGTGGCTTCTTCTAGGGCTTCGGTGCGGTCGGCGGATTGCACAAGTACGCGTACAGATTGACCATCGATTTCAACCACGCCACGGGTCACCGCGAGTAATGTCTCTTCGCCATTGAGGCGAATGGTTGCCGTGCCCGGCACCACCGTTGAGATCAACGGAATGTGATGCGGCAACACTGTGATTTCACCATCAGGTGTAGGCAGCGACACAGATTGCACATTGCCTTGGAAGACGACTGCCTCTGGCGTGACAACTTCAATGTGAATCATGCGGCTTTAGAACGAACTTCGGAAATAGCACCCTTCATGTAGAAATCCTGTTCCGAAACGTTGTCATATTCACCGTTCAGAATCGCTCGGAAGCTCTGCACGGTTTCGGCGCGGCTGACGAATTTACCGGCAATGCCGGTGAATGTTTCCGCCACGAAGAAGGGCTGACTCAAGAAGCGTTGAATCTTGCGAGCGCGTCGCACAGACAGTTTGTCTTCCTCAGAGAGTTCCTCCATACCAAGAATGGCGATGATATCTTGGAGCTCTTTATAGCGCTGCAAGACGCGCTGCACGCCGCGTGCCGTGTCGTAGTGTTCCTGCCCGACCACGGCCGGTGTCATAATTGTGGAGGTCGAATCAAGCGGATCAACTGCGGGATAAATACCGAGCTCGGCCAGCGCACGCGTGAGCACAATCGTTGAATCCAAGTGAGCAAAGGTGGTCGCCGGGGCCGGATCTGTGAAGTCATCTGCCGGAACGTACACGGCTTGGACTGATGTAACCGATCCTTTGTTGGTTGACGTAATACGTTCCTGCACCTGACCCATTTCACTCGCCAGCGTGGGCTGGTAGCCCACCGCTGAGGGAATACGGCCAAGGAGCGCCGAGACTTCCGAACCAGCCTGGGTAAAGCGGAAAATGTTATCAATGAAGACCAGCACATCGCGGTTTTCTTCGTCACGGAAGTATTCCGCCATCGAGAGCGCGGCCAACGCCACGCGGAGGCGCGGCCCGGGCGGCTCGTTCATCTGACCGAAGACGAGCGCAGTTTTATCCAGTACGCCCGACTCTTTCATTTCATAGTAGAGGTCGTTGCCTTCGCGGCTGCGTTCACCCACGCCCGCGAAGACGGAGTAGCCGCCGTGCTCGGTGGCAATGTTGCGAATCAATTCTTTCACAATGACGGTTTTGCCCACGCCTGCTCCACCGAAGAGACCGACTTTGCCACCTTTCAGAATTGGGCAAATCAAGTCGATGACTTTGATGCCTGTTTCCAAAACCTCTGTGGCGGATGATTGGTCCGTGAACGGCGGCGGGTCACGGTGGATGGGGTACATCTTCTTGGTTTTTACTGGGGGCAAACCATCAATCGGCGCACCGAGCACATTAAACATCCGGCCAAGTGTTTCCGGGCCGACCGGCACGGAAATCGGCGCACCGGTGTCGGTCACTTTCGTGCCGCGGCGTAAACCGTCGGTTGCGCCCATCGCGACCGTCCGGACCGCGCCACCAGAGAGGTGCTGCTGCACCTCAAGCGTGAGCGGTTTTCCGCCCGCGTCTGTCGTGAGCGCGGCGTAGATGGACGGGAGAGCCGTACCGGCGGGAAAGGTGCAGTCGACGACGGCACCGATGACTTGGGAGACTGAACCAGCCTGTGCCGAGGGGGCGCGAGGCGTCGAAGGAGAGGTTGGCATACAAAAGAGTTGAAAAAGCGAATGCTTCTTTTGCGTGTAAATACCGGAAAGGACAGAAAATTACAAGGCTCTTAGGGTCGCTTCTCCGCCGTTTTTTTTCGCCGTAACCAGCCCGCCGGATGATGCCGCCGCCTGCGCCAATACAGCCAGCCCAGCAGCAAGCCAACTCCGAGAAAAATAAGAACAGTTAACGCGGATTCGGCACTGTTAATACCATGGAGTAGGGAATCGGCCGCTTGCAGTCCGGTGTAGCCGAGCCAAATAAAAAAGAGACTGCGGAAGAAAAAGCCAACGATTGTGGCAATGAAGAATGTTCGTTGCTTCATTTTCAGTACGCCGCAGCAGAGCGACACCGGTGTGCTAGGCATCACCGGGATGGCGCGGAGGATCAGCAAAATGATGTCATCCTTATATCCACCCTGAAAATGCTCCGAGAACCGCTCGAGTTCACCTTGTTTTACACCAATGTATTTACCGTAACGCGGTACAACCGCGTCTTCGAGAACCCAGCCAAGCGCATAAAAAAGCCAAGCTCCGAGTGTTTTGGCCAGACTGGAAAGCAACGCCAGCCACAGGAGAAAGCCGAGACCCAGTTCTTGTTCCCGGGCAATTGATCCGGCAATGGCGTTTACAACTGGCGAGGGAATCGGTGCGACGATTTCTTCAATCACACCGCCGATCGTTACAAAGAGTTCAAGCGGAATAGCGTCTGCCAGGTCCGAAAGCCAAGTTGTAATTCCCTCAAACATGAAAACGTTTAGCAAGTTTGGTAAGTTTAGTAGGTTTACCGCTGAATAGAAACCTACTCAACGTGCTAAACCTACCAAACCTGCTAAACCGACAAGTGTTGTCTAACATCTACGATAAATGATGGTTGAGTCTTCTTTTTAAGAATCATAACAAGCCGCTTCACCATGCCAGGCGAATGATTGCTATTGCACCGTGGTTGTCGTCCCTCGTGTGCGCAGAGTCTCCTGCATCTGATCGCGGGCTTTATTCCCCATTTTATCCAGGCACATGGAGCGTTGCCGGCCCGGCGGTAGAAGCATGCAGCGGAGGCGTTCTTTACGTACATCTGTTACATAATCAGGTAGTAAATCGGTGTCGCCAGCCGGATCTTGCCGGAAGGTGCGGCGAGAGGCGGCCCGAGCTAGGGCTTCTTGGAGCCGGATTTGGCGAATTCGGTTGCGGAAATCAGTTTTGCCAATACCCATCTCTGAGCGGACATCGTTGGCATTTATAGGAGTACTGCGATTTGTTTGGGTACGGCGTAAGTTCGTGATCTGGCGGCTGATGCAGCGCTCCTTGTTGTCAGAATCTACATTTTTGCAAACGCGCTCAACTGCAGCCCGCTCACGCGACGTCAAATCATCCAAGGTGACGTTCTGGGAAGTCGGAACGGCGAGTAAAGCGGCGATGAGGAAAGAAGTCATGCCTCTATTGTCAGGATTGCGTCATTTTGCGCAAGTCTAAACTTTGGGTTTCTCCATGTTTTGCAATGTTACTCGGCCGTGCTGACTGGTTTTCTGCCATACTGATATCATGAAAAAAGGTTGGCTCTCTTTGGCCTTACTTCTGACCGCCTGCTCGTCTCAGCTGCCTCTCTTGGACACATTGCCATCATCAAGTTCCAGCTCCTTCGGTCTAGGTGCGGGTAATTTCTCTTTGGCAGCGAGTTCCGCTCCGAATGAGCTTGCGGTTTCACTTCCTTATAGTAGTGCGTCCTCCATTTGGAATGACGGCTTATCAGAAGCGCAATTGGACATTCTCCAGGGCGGGACAGAACGCCCTTTCACGAGCCCACTCCTCGACGAACATCGTCCGGGAACGTATTACTCCGTGGATTGCGACTTGCCCCTTTTCCGCTCGGAGCAGAAGTTTGATTCCGGCACGGGTTGGCCCAGTTTCTGGGCGCCCATCGAATCCGGCGCGATCGTGGAGCAGGTCGACACTTCACTTGGGATCAAGCGAACAGAAATTCTCAGCAAATGTGGTGGTCATTTAGGTCATGTCTTTTCGGATGGACCAGAACCGACGGGGCTGCGGTATTGTGTAAATGGGTTAGCGCTTCGATTTGTTCCCGATCCGGAATAACTACTCTTTGAGTGCTTGACACCTCCTGGCGAAAGGACAAGAGTTGCGCATCCTCAAGTATGGCCATAACCCTTTTAGCGCCGCAAGAATTCACAACAGAGGTTCCTCTGCTTGCTCAAAACGGTGCAAGAAATGGTCATCTCCAAGAAGAACGCTTCGAAACAGCCGCTAGTGTCAATTTGGTGCTTAATCACCACACGAATAGTTCTGCGGAACAGAACTCAATCAAAGAAGTTTGGCAGGCTTTCAAAGCTAATCCCAGACGCATAGATTTGCGTAATCGTCTCATGGAGAAATATTTACCGATTGTGAAATACCAAGGTGAAAGACTCTGGAACAAATTGCCCGATGGAGTGGAGTTGGACGATGTCGTCTCCAGTGGCGTTTTTGGGTTGATGGATGCGATTGATGGTTATGACCTTAGCCGCGGAATCAAGTTTGAAACATACTGTGTACCCCGCATTCGGGGCGCAATGCTTGATGAACTAAGGAAGATGGACTGGGTGCCTCGTTTAGTCCGTAGCAGAGCGACAAAGTTAAAAAATGGGATTGAAGAGTTGCAAACGCAGCATGGTCGAGATCCGACCCTCGAAGAGCTGGCAGAGTTTTTACAGTTAACAGTGGCAGATCTTGAGAAGCTCTTTGAAGATGCGCGCAGTGTTGGCATCATCAGTCTGAACACGAAATGGTATGAAACTGATTCGCATAAAGATGTGAGAGAACTCGATATAGTCACGAATCCTCAATCGGTTGACCCGACGAAACGTATTGAGGGTGGTAACCTTCAAGCGTATCTGCGTGGATTAAATCAAACGGAGCGTTTGATCCTTATTCTGCGTTATCATGAAGATCTAAAATTTAAACAGATTGCCGAACACTTGGGTGTATCTGAATCACGCGTGTCGCAAATGCATTCTGCTCTTATGAAGAGAATATATCAGCGGGCCGGACGGTATGCGCGCAGTCAGAGAACATTAGATGATCCCTTTCCTCTTAAAGCAGTGATACAAGCTGAATTC
>DATDTQ010000135.1:0-4829 GCA_035290765.1 Candidatus Peribacteraceae bacterium | reverse complement strand
CATCGGAGCGTACGTGCCCGAGTATATTTCGTGCATGTAGGGCATCTCCACTGGTTGATTCGCCTTGGTGATGGCGATCAGGTCGACATCCGAGATGCCGGGGAGATTGGTGGTGCCGAACTCCACGATGTCCACCAAGTTGGCAATTCCAGAGTATTTCTGGCGAGCAAAAGCACGCGTGGCCTCGTAGGCAGACGCGGGCAGCGGCTTTGGCAAATTGCCCAATTTCATGGCGTGATCATAGCAACTTCGCGGGGAAACGGCTTGAATTTGCGCAAGGAGGGCTTACAATCCCAACATGCCTGCGAAGGCCGCCAAGTTTCGTGCTCGCTTTACTTCGGGTGATACGCCTTTACGGATTGTCGGTGCCCACGATGGCTTGGGGGCCCAATTAATCGAACAGCATGGTTTTGATGGCGTGTGGGCCAGCGGACTCGAAATCTCGGCCAGTCACGGTGTGCCGGATGCCAACATCTTAACCATGACGCAGTTTTTGGAGCGGGCGCAGGAGATGAATACTGCTAGCGGGCTACCGGTTGTTGCCGACGTTGATACCGGCTTCGGCAATTCAAGCAATGTTGCATACATGGTTCAGCAGTATGAGGCCGCCGGCATCGCTGCAGTGATCATCGAAGACAAACTCTTTCCTAAAGTAAACAGTTTTGTGCCGGGCCGACAGGAGCTGGCGAGTATTTCTGAATTCTGCGGCAAACTCGCAGCGGCCAAAGACGCTCGGCAGTCAGAAGATTTTGTGATCATCGCTCGCGTTGAAGCGCTGATTGCCGGCTGGGGCCAGGCTGAAGCGATCAAACGTGCCCAAGCGTACGTACAAGCCGGCGCGGACGGCATTGTGATTCACTCGAAAGCCAAAGACTCCAGTGAGATCAGAGAATTTCTCCGTGTTTGGGCAAAGCGATCGCCGGTTGTACTCATTCCGACGACGTATCCCGATATGACGTATGACCAAATGACAAAACTGGGTGTGAACATGGTCATTTACGCAAACCAAGGCATTCGAGCCAGCATCAAGGCCATGCACGATGTTTTTGATGTCATCGATCGCGACAAATCCACGGTGCGCATTGAAGACTCGATCGCACCGGTAAAAGAAATTTTTGAATTGCAGGGCATGTTCACATTGAAAGAACACGAGAAAAAATATTTGCGGACGCAGAAAACCGTCCACGCCATCATTCCCGCTGCCGGCGTGCCGCAAGTCGGATCGGGCATGGCTGACCTCGTGCAAAATGGTTCGATTGCAATGTTGAATGTAGAGGGGAAACCGCTCATACAACGGATTGTGGAAAGTCTAAACCTAGCCGGTGTTCAAGATGTAACTGTTGTTACCGGCTATCGAGGCAACGAAGTTGCCGTCGAAGGCGCAACCAAGCGTCAGATTGATTCCAAAGAACAAGCAGGCATCGTATATTCGATTGAACAAGTAGCCGATAAATTCACGGACAGCGTTCTGATTCATTTTGGCGATGTCATTGTCTCGCATGAGAATCTCCAATCATTCATTACGTGTGACGATCCAGTCGTCGTCATGATCAGTCCGATTCAACGGGCCGGCAAAGCCTTCGATTACGTCACACTGGCAAACCCGCGCCACACGGGAATGCGCACTCTTGAGCGCCACCCGCGCAATGTTCTGCGCAAAGTTGCCAAAGATATTGCCGAAGGCGAACGTCACGGCGAATTTGTCGGCTTGGTACTGCTGAATCCCGAAGGCGTGGCCGCGTGGAGGCAATTGGCAGCCAGCCTTTCTGACAAAGAAGAGCGCCAGCTGACGCTCAACGCCTTCCTCGAAAAGCTCATCGCACGTGAGGTTCCAATCACTACATTTGAAGCACAAACTGGATGGGCGGAAGTTCACTCGCGCGAAGATTACGATCAACTTTGTATGATTCTCCGCGATTCCCGATGACATCCGCCCCATCCGTAGCGGCCATTGATCCTCACGCGTTCTTTCTGGCGCTGTCCGAAGAACAAATCGGGCCATTTGTTGGCGTGCCTTGTTCGCTGATCAGTTCGCTGATCGCGTACGCCGTCGATCATCCGAAAGAAGTTGAATACGTTAATCCGGCGCATGAATCACATGCCATGGCGTTTGGCGCTGGCAGCTACATGGTAACCAAAAAGTTGCCGCTGGTTTTCATGCAGAACTCAGGATTTGGGAACATCATCAATCCACTAACATCGCTGCACCAAATTTATGACATCCCAGCCCTTATGCTCGTCACGTGGCGCGCTGAAGAAGGATACGGAACAGACGCGCCAGAACATTGGATTGTGGGAGCGAACATGGAAAAATACTTTGCAACGTACGACTTACCATACCGGGTCATCACAACTGAATCATGGCGTGAAGATCTCCGCGCGATGAAGCAGGAGGCCCTTAAACGCAAAAAACCCACCGTGCTTTGCGTGCGAAAAGGCCTCTTTGCTGATTATGCTGCCAAGCAGCGGCCAGGCGCTCAGTTCTCTATGACGGGGAAAGAGGCTCTCGATATCGTTAAAAAAGAGCTTCCCGAAGCCGTTTTCTTGTCCACCACGGGGATGATCAGCCGTGAGTCCTTTACTGTCAAAGACACACCGGATTTTTACATGATGGGTTCCATGGGACTGATCAGCGGTATTGCTGCCGGCTGTGCGCAATACACCGATCAACTCGTTGTTGCCCTCGATGGAGACGGTGCACTCATGATGCACATGGGTTTATTGCCGTTCATTGGTCATCGTAAGTACAAAAATTTCTTGCACGTCGTTTTAGATAACGAAGCATATGCATCAACTCTAGGGCAACCGACGGTCTCGCCGACGACTGACTTCGTGGCGGCTGCGTTAGCCTGCGGTTACGAAAGGGGAGAGCGTGCTATAACTGCAAATGAATTATCGAGTGCCATCGCAAAATTGAAAGGTAAATCAGGGCCGGCTCTGCTGCACATCAAAGTGCGTAGTGATACCAGCCATGGTGTCGGGCGTGTGTCTGATAAATATTCCTGCCCTGATGTGACCGAAAGATTTGGGAAAAATTTCCCCCCTGATCGATAATGCCGTACGAAATGCCGACACCCATTACGTTTGGGGAAGGCTGTGTCGGAGAATTAGCAAGATTCCTGGATTCAGCGCAGCGAATTGCATTTTTTCATGGAAAAAAATCGTATCGAGCCAATGAATCTATCTTCAAAAAGGTACTGCAAGGCAAACAGGTCGAACATTTTGACGATTTTGCACCAGAGCCCGAAGTGGCGACGCTTGAATCAATGGCTATGCAGATACAGGCACTCAATCCAGGCCTCCTTTTGGCGGTTGGCGGCGGTAGCGCCTTGGACTTGGCAAAAGGAGTGGCCTTTTGTGCCAACCAAAAAGCCGCCGTCCTAGATCTTCTCAATGGCGAAGCGAGCGCCACGGCGCCGTCTCTGCCAGTTATCGCGGTGCCGACCACGGCGGGCACAGGTTCAGAGGTGACACCGTTCGCCGTCTTTTGGGATCATGACGCAAAGCAGAAATATTCACTGGCTTATAAAGAATTGTATCCAGCGCAGGCAATCGTTGACCCAGAATTGACATACTCCATGCCGCCAGATGTCACTGCAAACACCGGGATGGATGCCTTCACACAAGCGTGTGAGGCGTACTGGAATAACAATCACAATCCAACCTCAGATGCGCTCGCCCTTGAGGCTATTAGTTTGATGTTGCCAGCATTACCCCGCGCCGTTGCCGATGGAACGGACAAAAAGGCGCGCCACGATATGATGCTGGGCAGTCTACGGACAGGACAAGCGTTCAGTAACACGCGGACTGCCGCTTGCCACAGCATCAGCTACCCCATGACGCTCTACTTCGGCGTGCCGCACGGGCAAGCAGTGGGCATCACGCTGCCGGCCATCCTTCCGCTCAACGCGGAGGCAATGCCTGAACGTGCCCGAGCTTTCTACGAGGCTATGAGTGTCACATCCATCGAAAATGCTGCAGCGGTCATCCGCTTCATGATGGACCGCAGCGGACTGCAAACACGCTTGAGCGGCCTCAACATCAAGCGTGAAGATATCGATATTATCGTGCGTCATGCTTTTGCTCCCAAACGGATGAGTAATAATCCTTATCAATTCACCGCCGAATCTCTCCGAACAATGCTTCACTCCATTCTCTAATGAAAGCAGTGATTCTGGCAGCCGGCGTAGGGTCGCGAATCGCAGATACAGCGGAGGGCTTGCCTAAGCCGCTTCTGCCGGTTTCCGGCACGCCGATTCTCGGCCGAATATTCACAGATTTGCGGAATGTTGGCATCACGGAGGTTCTCGTTACCACAGGTTATGGGGCCGATCAGATCATCGAATACACTAAAGGAGACGCTGGTCATGATTTATCAATTTCCTTCGTCAATAATCCCAAATTTGCCGATACAAATTATATCTACTCACTTTGGTTAGCTCGCGATGATCTTCATGACGACGTTCTCCTGTTCCATGGCGACATGGTGTATGAAGCTTCACTCCTACAGCAGCTTTTAGCTGCACCGAAAAGCGCAGCGCTTGTCCAAAGAGAAGGGGAATTACCACAAAAAGATTTCAAAGCTCGTATTCAGCACGATCGCATCACCGGAATAGGCGTCAACGTCTTTGGCGAAGGCGCACACGCCTGTATGCCAATCTATCGCTTATTGAAGCAGGATGTTGCCCGATGGATGGAAAAAATTGATCAATATGTTCAACGTGGCGATGTGAACAGTTATGCTGAAGATGCTCTTAATGAATTATTAGATGAAATTTATCTCGCTCCGGCTTACTACCAGGATGAATTGTGTATGGAAGTTGATACAA
>DATDTQ010000134.1:0-2462 GCA_035290765.1 Candidatus Peribacteraceae bacterium | reverse complement strand
TGGAACGCGTTCCCGCCGGACTTGGTCACGGCGCTGAGCACGCCGCCCATCGCGCCGCCATACTCGGCTTCAATCCCGCCAGTCTTTACTTGCACTTCCTGGATAAACTCGGATACGGCGTTTTGCCGGGAGCGCCCGTTAATCAGGCTGGTCGTAGAAACCCCGTCGATGTTGTACTGGTTCTCGGCGCTGCTGGCGCCATTGACCTGGAAGCCGCCCTCGATCCCGACGATGTTGCCAAACTGGTCCACACCGGAGGTGACCGATGGGGAGGCACGGAAGAGGCCTTGGAAGCTGCGCGCCTTGGGCAACCCCCCAAATTCCTCCGAGGTCACGTTATGGCCGACCGTGGTGCTTGACAGGTCCACCAGAGGAACCGTCTCGATGACCGTCACGGCTTGCTCCACTGGAGCCACCTGCAAAGAGGCGTCTACCTTTACCGTCTTGCCCAGCAGCAGTTCCGCGTCCGCCACCTCGACCGGAGCAAACCCGCTCATGTCAAAACGGACCGAGTAACGCCCTGGTTCTAATTGCCGGACAGTATAGGTTCCGTTCGAGCCCGTGGTCGCCGCAAATATTCGGCCAGTGGACTTATTCGTGATCGTCACTCTGGCTCCGACGACGACGGCTCCGCTGGCATCTTTCAGAGTTCCGCCGATGGCCCCCCCCGTTTCCTGGCCGAAGAGCGATCCGCTCGTCAATGACAAGAATGACAAAATCGTGACCAGTACAGCGAGACATACGAATTTTCGCACTGCAAAACATTCAGTTCGCATGGAATTCATTCCTCCCCAGATTGCACTGACTGCTGGCGCTATTCTAACCGAATATTAATAGTGCAATAACTAATTTTTAATTGTGGGGCAAATCCTGCGTCGGGAGAAGGGGGTGCCAAATCGGTGACTGAAAGCCACTGTCCCAGGACTCCTAGTACCCACATGATGATTGCTCGGCCAGTAAAAAAAGGAATTAATGCCAGAGCGGGATAGGCCAACCTTACTTGGCTCCAACGGCAGGGACCGCGCAGTGGTCAGAAACTTCTATCGCGCTGATTCTATTCTGAAAAGGCACCGACAAAGGAGCTGGTCTTGCCCGAGATACTCCAGGTAACGCCTAGGCCGGGACCGGTGAACCGCTCTACCAGGGTGAACGCCGGCATGGCATGAGATAATCTTGTAAGTGGCAGATAACACAGGCTTTCGGCCAAGTCTAATTAATGAAGCTTGACAGTCGAGCCAGAGGGCGTGGTACCCTGTGGGCAGCCATGTTGCGATTGGTTCACACTTCGCACACCCTTTCTGGATTCACCTGAAGGTAATCCTCCAACGACGGTCCGCCGTTTCTCAACAGGCTGTATAGGAAAAGGACCTTACCGTAGAACCGCTTTCCATTCGAGGAAGTAAAAATGACGCTTCAGCGGAGTCTGTCAAAATGCGCGTTGCCAATGGCGTGGGGTGAAAAACTGCAAGCAGCCATCCGGGCGCCTGCCTGTCTTCTCGGCGTGGCAGTGTTGTTGATGCAGACCAATGCTCACGCCGCCGATAAATTCAAGCCGTTCAAGTTGAAGACACTCGATGGCACCGCCAAAACGCTTCAGGATTACTGGGGCAAGGCAACTCTTGTCAGCTTTTTCTTCCCCAGTTGCCCGTACTGCAACGCGGCATTTCCGGAGGTTCAAAAGATCCATGACAAATACAAAGCCCAGGGACTCTCAACCGTTTGGATCAACGTGGTGCCGGATGAGAACAAGAAAATTCCCGCCTGGCTGCAACAGCACCAATTCACGATCCCAGTCCTGATCGGAGCATCTCAGGCATCGTTGCAGCGGGATTACAAGTTGAAGATGACACCGACGCATTACCTGCTAAATCCCGCAGGCGAAATCCTTTTCACACAAGCTGGGTATGAAAAGGGAGATGAAAGGATGCTGGAAGAGAATATCCAGAAAGCTCTCGGCAGCGGCCCATAAAGATTTTCGATTGACAGCAGCTGTCGCAGCGCGCTAGGCTGAACACTTCAATGAATCACGCGCACTCCATCCCCGAAGCTTCCGGTTTTACCTGAGCGTAGCTCCTCCGTCGCCGGTCCGACGTCGTCACCCCAACATTTTGGTTAGCAACCGCCCCTTCCTTCGAAGGGAATATCTCAATTTGCGAGGATCGCTCATGCAAAGAACTCTGAAAGACGAGATGTTCGTATGCCTTCTGATTGGCCTTGGCATGGTTCTTCCGCGGGAGGCTTTTGCGCAGGGATGCATGTTGACACGAAACATGTCGCCGGTCTTGGGGGCGCAGATCAGCCCGTATCTGCAAAAGGGCGAATGGCAGCTCGGCGCCAGCTACCGCCAGTTCACCGCCGACACGCAATACCAGCGGACCGGATTCAGCGAACCCGTTAGCAGTTTGAGAACCAATGTCATCAGCAAAATGCGCTACACCGATTTCGACGGATCCTACGGTCTT
>DATDTQ010000133.1:0-3714 GCA_035290765.1 Candidatus Peribacteraceae bacterium | reverse complement strand
CCCTTCTCCGCCTTCCGGAACCTCTCTATACATAATGACGCTGACGCTGGCGACTTTGTCGCGCGCGTTCATGCGCATAATGATGACGCCTTGCGTGGCTCGTCCAAGGGACGGAATGTCACTCAGTTTCATGCGAATGGTTTGGCCCTGCTTGCTGATACACACCAGATCACCGTGTCCGCCGCGCTCGCCGTCAAGAATCGTTCCGCCAACGATATCTCCCGTCTTCGGTGTCAGCTGGGCCGCCTTCACACCCATGCCGCCACGACCTTGGAACCGGTACTGTTCAACCGCTGTCATTTTGCCCATCCCGTTTTCCATCACGACCAGGAGCTTGCTTACCTTCGCGTCACGAATCGCCGCTGCCTCCACCACGCTGTCTTTATCTTGCAGCTGAATGCCGCGCACGCCGGCGGCGGCGCGACCCATGGCTCGGACATCATCTTCTTTAAACCGGATGGCCTTGCCCTTACTCGTCAGAATGAGGATCTCATCTTTGCCTGTCGTTGCCACCACCCACTTGAGTTCATCGCCCGCCGGAATTTTCTGCGCGATGAGACCGGAGCGGCGGATATTTTGAAATTCTTCGAGAGCTGTGCGCTTCACGGTCCCCTCCTTTGTCACGAGGAACAAGAACTTCTTGTCTTCGAGGAAAGCTTTGAGAATAGCCGTCACTCGCTCCTCAGGCTGCAGCTGGAGAAGATTCACAATGGCCGACCCCTTGGCGACACGGCTGGCCTGCGGAAGTTCATAGACAGGGAGGCTGAAGACACGACCGGTATTTGTGAAGAATAACAGATCATCGTGGTTCATCACTTGGAGCATGGACATGATTTCGTCGTCGTCCTTGGTGCTCATACCCTTCACGCCCTTGCCGCCGCGGTGCTGCGCGCGGAACTGAGCCGGACTGAGGCGCTTCACGTAGCCGCCCGACGTCAACGCCACGATCATCGGTGCATTCGGGATGGTGTCTTTGGCGCTGAACTCACCGACAGCGTGCGATACGACCTTGGTTCGCCTGTCATCGCCGTATTTTGCTTTCAAGTCGATAATCTCCTTCCTGATGACACCGTCCATTTTGGCCTGACTCTTCAGAAGCGCTTCACACTCCGCGATGAATTCTCTCTTTTCCTTCAATTCATCCTCAATTTTGGTTCGTTCCAGCCCGCTGAGCGTTTGGAGGCGCATTTGGAGGATGGCATCCGCCTGAATGTCGCTCAATTTGAAGTTCTTCATCAGGTTCACCTTCGCCACTTCCTTATCCTTACTCTTCTTGATGGTTTCGATGACCTTATCGATGTTCTTGAGCGCTTTGCTCAACCCTTCGAGAATGTGGGCCCGCTCCATCGCCCGGTCGCGATCGAAGGTGATCCGGCGCTTCACCACCACGCGGCGGTGTTCAAAGAAGACCTGCAGCATTTCCTGCAGGTTCATAAGCCGCGGCTGGATGCCGTCGGCCAGCGCAATCATGTTATAACCAAAGCTCGTTTGCAGTTCAGTGTGCTTGAACAGCTGGTTGAGAACTTTTTGGGGATACGAATCGCGCTTCAGTTCGATGACAATCCGGATGCCATCCTGGTCGGACTCGTCACGCACGTCGGAAATACCTTGGACGATCTTCTCTTGAACCAGATGAGCGATCCGTTCGATGAGCGTCGTTTTATTTACTTGGTAAGGGATTTCGGAGATGCGAATGTGAAAGCGGTTGCCGCCGGCCATCTCTTCGATCTCCGCCACACCGCGAACAACAACGCTGCCCCGGCCGGTCTGGTAGGCTTGTTTGATGACTTTTTTGTCATAAACAATACCGCCTGTCGGAAAATCCGGGCCTTTAATGAACTTCAGTAAATCGTCGACCGTTGCTTCCTGATTATCGATGAGATGCAACGTGGCCTCGCAAAGTTCGTTAAGATTATGCGGTGGAATGTTCGTCGCCATCCCCACTGCGATACCAACGGTGCCGTTAGCGAGGAGGTTTGGGAACCTTGCGGGCAGAACCGTGGGCTCCTTGCGCGAAGCATCATAGTTCGCTTGAAAATCGACAGTATCTTTCTCAATGTCTCCGAGCATTTCTTCAGCCAGCCGGGCCATTTTCGATTCCGTATAACGGTAGGCCGCGGCACTGTCGCCATCGATTGATCCAAAGTTCCCTTGTCCGGAAATCAATGGGTACCGCATGGAAAAATCTTGGGCCATGCGTACCAAAGCATCGTACACGGAGGAATCCCCATGCGGATGGTACTTTCCAAGTACGTCACCAACGACATTCGCGCATTTCTTAAACCGAGCGGTCGAGCGCAGCCCCGCGTCATGCATGGCAAACAAGATGCGCCGGTGCACAGGTTTTAGACCATCGCGCGCATCAGGCAGAGCGCGCGCTACAATCACGCTCATGGCGTAGTCTAAATAACTCTCCTCCATTTCAGCCACGATCGGCCGGGGGCCGATTTTGCCGATGTTAGCGAGCGCCTGGGCGCTCATTGGTGGTTTTTTATCCGAAGACGCAGCTGGTTTAGCTGGCTTCTCTTCGGGTGCGCCGGTAGTGCTTTTGCGACCTTTTGGCATACGGAGGAAAACGATCAGAGTGATCTCCGATCATCTTGATGATAGCTGATGTTGGGCCAAGTGAAAAAGCCAAAAAAAGGCTCAAAATAGCGGATAAATCATTGTTCCATAGCCCCATGACGTGGGAATCTGCGAATAAATTCGCGTTCTTTGCAACGTTAACCGGCGGCTTAAGCCGCCGGTTAACGTTGGCCCCGAGCGGAATTGATTCCGCTTGCGAGCAATGAAGCAATGGAACAATGTAGCAATGTTTCACGAAGCGAAGCATACTTTCTATCGTCGCGACGCCCATCGGCAACCTGGGTGATATCACCCGCCGGGCTATTGAAACGTTTGAGAAATGTGATGCAGTAATATGCGAGGACACCCGCGTGACGGGTAACTTGCTCAAGCAACTCGGCGTTTCGAAAAAACCATTTGTCTCGCTCCACAGTTATAGCTCTTCAAACAAGATTGAAGAGCTGATAGAGCGTTTAAGACAAGGTGAACATCTCGTCCTCGCGAGTGACGCCGGCACGCCCGGCATCAGTGATCCCGGCTACGCGCTCGTCTCGCGGGCACGCGCCGAGGGAATTGCGATCGAAGTGATCCCGGGTCCGGCCGCTTTTCTGGCCGCCCTCAGCGGCAGCGGCCTGCCCATCAATCAATTCGTATACCTGGGATTTTTGCCGCTGAAAAAAGGCCGCCAGACGGCGCTCAAGGAGATTCACGATGAAACACGGACGGTCGTGCTCTACGAGTCCGTCCATCGGATCAAAAAACTCCTGGCAGAACTCGCGGAAGCGCTGAATGACCAACCGGCCCGGCCGGTGGTGATTGCGAGGGAATTGACGAAGATGCATGAAGAGTTTATCCGCACCACTGTACAAGAGCTCGCCTCGGCATCCGAATACCTCACCGAAAAAGGCGAATTTGTTCTGGTAATCGGGCCCCAGGTATAACCTCTTATTGGCAGGCATCCTGTCGCGCAACTCTAATCTGTTCCACAGTCTGTCCGTTTACTTCAGACCAAATGACATAAAGATTTTTCTTGAAATTCACGAGTTGCGGAGACCCGGCCGCTTGAGACGAATCTTTATTCAAACCTTCATCCCCGCTACCATCAACAAAGTCCCAGTCCGGTGAACTCGCATTTCCATTAAACACCGC
>DATDTQ010000132.1:0-11198 GCA_035290765.1 Candidatus Peribacteraceae bacterium | reverse complement strand
CTGGCAAATGATCACCTCTTTTTTCGCGATCGATTGCGTCTATAGACTCTTGTAATTGATCTATTACTTGCAACATCAAGAACAGGGTAAGTTAGTGACGGTTATTATTCAATGAATTGGCGATGATTCCCGCAATTTTTTGCGCTGCATCAGAATGGTGCAATTTGCGCAAATTTTCGCCTACAATGCGCCGCTGCTCGGCGCTCGCGGCGAGAGCTGATACCGTATCGACCAAGCGGGATGACAACTCCGGTTGCTGAATAACAATGCAACCGCCGGTGGCCAACACAAGGTCCGCGTTGGCTTGCTGATGATCATGGCCAACGTCACGCAGCGGACAGAAAATCGTCGCGATGCCATTCGCCGCCAGTTCTCCAATCATGCCGGCGCCAGCACGGCTGAGTGCCATGTCTGCGCATGCATAAAGATGCGGTATCTCCGTCGTTACAAACTCAGATTGCCAGTAACCAGACGAGGCAACGCTGGTTTTTTTGCCGCGGCCGGTGATATGAATAATGTCGCAGACGGAGAGCAGAGATTGGATGTTGTCCGCTACTGCCTCGTTTAAAGCTTGGGCTCCCTGGCTGCCGCCGGCGACCAGCAGAATGGGGCGTTGCCCCGAAAAGCCAGTCAGCCGGAGTCCAGTTTCGCGAGAGCCTTGAGTGACTTCTGGTCGAATAGGATTACCTGTGACCGTCAGGCGACCTCGCGATGGTTCATCGGTCAAACCTGCCGAGATACGGCTCGCAACGATTCCAATCAACATGTTTGCCCGACCAGGAACGGCGTCCGATTCGTGCAGAATAATTGGAATACGGCGCGAAAATGCGGCCGCACATACCGGCAGACTGATGTAACCGCCTGTACTGAAAATTACTGTCGGATGATGTGCAGTAAGCAGTCGATTAGCAGCCAGCATTGCCAACCAAAATTTCCAGGGTAGGGCAGCTGAGGCGCGCGGAGCATTGAGAACGTGGAACTTCAGGTTGCGTGCGGTCAGAAAATCGCGCTCGTCAGGGCGATCGGCGCAGAGAAAGAGCGCGTCTACATTGGATTGCATTTTCTTGAGCTCCTCCCACACCGCAATCGCCGGGGCAATGTGCCCGACTGAACCGCCGCCAGCGAAGAGAATAAGACTCATTGAGCGTAATGATGAACGGATTCACGGCGCGTCGACCGGCGACTGCGCCGATCTTTCAATACTTCTTGCGTGGAGTGCATCGAAATATTTAAAAGCACACCGACAGCAATAAGAAGAGTTACCAGGGATGAACCGCCGTAACTAATAAAGGGGAGAGTCAACCCCGTGAGCGGAAAGAGCGAGACATTCACGGCAATGTTGAGAATCGTCTGCAAGGCGACCCACGTTGTAATACCAGTGGCCACCAAAAACCCAAATCGATCGGGCGCGTTGAGAGCGATGTGATAGCCTCGCCAAATAAAAATGCCATACATACCGATAATAATCAGAATGCGCATAAAGCCGAGCTCCTCGGCCATGGCGGCAAAGATCATATCGGCTTGCACTTCCGGCAAGTAACCAAATTTTTGGATCGATTTACTGTAGCCGACCCCAAAGAAGCCGCCGCTGCCGATCGCAATCAACGCCTGTTTGATCTGAAAGCCGATTGTCTCGGCGATATTTGGATCGTCAGGAGAGAGGAAGGCTAAAAAGCGGCTGCGGATGTAGCCCTTTTGCAGGATAATCGGCAAACCAAGCAGGCCGGCCAGTCCCGCACCAACCACCATATGAAGAACATTGCCGCCGGCCACAAAAAACATTGTACTTGCGATACCCGCTAGCACTAAGAATGAACCAAGATCTGGCTGAATCGCCACGAGCATGGTGCTTACACAAAGCAGCACTGCAAAAGGCAAAAACCCTTCTTTCAAGGTATTTACTTCCTGCTCGCGCTTCTGGAGCCAGATAGCTAAATAGAAGATCAATGTCAGCTTCAGCAATTCCGACGGCTGCAACGAAAAATTCCAAATGCGTATCCAACTGAAGGCTGTTCCATATCCAGCGCCCAATCCTGGAATGAAAACAATCACGAGCAGAATGAGTGTCAAGCCAAAGAGAGGCAAGGCTAAGCGCTCCCATGTTCGGTACGGCACGAGCATTGTTCCCGCCATGGCAATGAGTCCGATAAAAACGTGAATGGAACTACGGATCAGATAAAACGAGTTGCTGGGGATTTCGCGCGTCCCTTGTTCAATCAAGCGGGTCGTAATTTGATAACTTTCAAACACACTCACGCTCGCGATCATCGCCAAACCGAAGAAGGTGAGACCGACGGTAATGCCGAGCAGTAGAAGATCAAGGCGACGAAGCATTCAATGAAGGGGCTTGGATATTCTACCTTTCAACCGTTCACATCACACGTGCCTGGGCAATGCCTTCTAAGAACGCCTTGCGGTGCTTGCCGGCCATTGTTGGTAAGAGTGAAGAGAACCGATAGGCCAGCCGCTTGAACCCATCGGGCACGCGGCCAAATCCAGGCACAATTTTTTCCATGATGGCCGCGGAGCGTCCGAGTGTTCGCATCCGCTCAAACGACTCCTGCATTGTGACAGCATGATGATGCCAACCTTTCGCTGAAGGCGAATATAGGAGTCGAATGCCGTTATCACGCAGCCGCATGCCCCATTCAATATCTTCCCAACCGTAGAGCGTTACGTCCTCGCGGAACGGCAAACTCTTGGCGATGTCGATCGGAACACTGATATTGCTTGTGTATGAAAAACGAGGCTGCATGTCCGTCGGCAAAAAATCGTGCGCAAAGCCGCCAATCATTTTGTAACCGAATTGCCAGCCGCTAGCTTCTAGCCAGCGCATGGCCTTCGTCTGGGGCAGAGCGGGATCCCACGTGATAAAACCCAGCACGGCCGTTTCGGAAATGCGATGTGCGCGCAAATGCTCTTCGCACGCCATCGGCTCAAGAAAAATATCGTCACCAATAAACAAAACCAGAGGAGACTGCGCTTCCTGCACACCGCGGTTCCGCGCTTTGCCTTGCTGACTTTTTTCAATCGTGAAGAAGTGGACGGGAATTTTCCAGGATCGCTCTTTCAACATCTGTGTGGTTTGCTCATCCGGTCCATCACTTACGACAATTACTTCAATCATCTCCGCAATTGTTTGTTGCTCCAAATGCTCAAGGCAGCGCCGGAGAATCGGAGCGCGTTTGTGGGTGGGGATGATGACAGACAATGCGGGCACTGGTAAATTGAGAACTGAAAATTGAAAATTTACAATGTTTAATTTTTAATTTTCAATGCTCATGCATGTCCTTTACATTGATCTGGCCAGCCACGATGGGCTTATCGCCTGCAGCGACGGCCAGGCCGTGCTGGCAGAAGAGCATTGCAATCACCGGATTGGTGATCACGAGCTGCTGCCACTGATCGAACAAACATTGCAAAAAGCCCGTGCGCACGTTCACGGTAGACACGCGCTGCCCTTCGGCGCCGCTCAGGACAGGCCGGCGCGTGTCTACGATGACGTGACGCACATCGCCTGTGTCACCGGACCGGGCGGCTTCACTTCGCTGCGCGTCGCCGTGACGTGCGCGAATGTGCTGTCGGATCAACTCAACATTCCGTCAGCTGGCGTTCATCTTTCAGACGTGCATCAAGCCAAAGCAGGGGCTGCGCCTTTTGTTTGGATTCATTCGACAAAGCAAGAGGAACTCTTCGCGCGGACGTTTGGCGATAACACCTGGCCCGAACCGGTCCATCTTTCGCTCGCAGACTTTATGAAGTCTGTGCCGAGAAATTTGCCATGGAGCGGTGAATTGATTCCCGAGCATCAGACTTTGGTGAAGGAATTAGGCCTCAAGGAGACAGTGGCAGCGCGAATTCAGTCGTGGCTGCCGCAGCTGCTTACGTCGCTGCCATTTGAGAACAAACTGCTGTTGCCTTGGTATGGACGTGGGTATTGACGAAAGAGCCAGCTGGTGTAAATTATAGTTGTCATGGCTCACGCTGAATCACAGTGCAGGGTGATGCTGGATTTTTATCCCGAGGTTTCGGCTAAAAACTACAGCCTCGTGTATAAAGCGACTCACGGAAACAACTTCAAAGTTGACGGCCAGAAGGTTGAGTTCGAAGCGAGATCACATGCAGAGGCTGAGTCCATCCAGAGATACTTCGCCGGTTTATGCAGACAAGTGATGATTATCCATAAGGCTGTCGTTTCAATCACGCAAGTCGCCTAGAAATTAAGAGAGATCATCTCCTTTCTTTGCTATCCTTTAGACGTGTCTGCCGTTATTGACGTACTTAATAAAGTTCTCGGCGATCCGAATGAGAAGGAGCTGAAACGGCTCTGGCCTTTAGCGCGCAAAGTGCGTTCGCGGAGTGAATCGCCAGAAATCCAGGCCCTCCAACTGCCGGATCTGCCCAAGAAAACGGAAGAATTTAAACAGCGGATCGCCGCTGGCGCTGCCGTCGATGATCTTTTAGAGGAGGCGTTTGCGGTGTGCATTCGCGCGTGCCAATTGATCGTCGGGAAAAAAGCAACACTCGGCGCGCAGGAATTCGCGTGGGACATGGTGCCGTTCGACGAACAAATCCTCGGCGGTATTGTTCTTCACAAAGGCAACATCGCCGAAATGAAGACAGGTGAAGGTAAAACTCTCGTTTGCACGTTGCCGGTCTACCTCAATGCGTTGGCCGGTAAAGGCGTTCATGTCGTTACAGTGAACGACTACTTGGCCAAACGTGACGCACTTTGGATGGGCATGCTCTACGAAGCACTCGGCCTCAAAGTGGGAACAATCATCCACGATTTGGATTCAAAAGAACGGCGTGAAGCGTACGCCTCCGATGTCACCTACGGCACCAACAATGAATTCGGGTTTGATTATCTGCGCGACAACATGGCGCCGTCCATTGATCACCAAGTGCAGCGTGGCCTGCACTATGCCATCGTCGACGAAGTCGACTCGATTCTGATTGATGAAGCGCGAACGCCGCTCATCATCAGCCAGCCAGGGGCAGAATCAACCGTGAAGTATATGCAGTACGCCAAGCTCGTTCGTGAGCTGCAGGAAAACACGCATTATAATAAGGATGAAAAGCAGCGGGTTGCAACGCTCACCGAGGAGGGCGTCAAAAAAATGGAAAGTCTGCTCGGTGTGGAAAACATCTTTACCGAAAAGGGTTTTGAAGAAGTGCATCACATCGAGCAAGCGCTGCGCGCTCATGCTATTTATCAACGTGATGTAGATTACGTCGTAAAGGATGGTGAAATTATTATCGTGGACGAATTTACAGGACGTTTGATGCCGGGCCGTCGGTACGGTCACGGTCTGCATCAAGCCATCGAAGCCAAAGAAAACGTTGAAGTGCAACGCGAGAGCAAGACACTCGCCACAATTACATTTCAAAACTACTTCCGCTTGTACGGGAAGATGGCGGGCATGACGGGTACTGCCAAAACGGAGGAAGAAGAGTTCGAGTCAATCTATAAAGTCAGGACAATCGTTGTCCCAACACATCGGGACATGGTTCGCACGGATAAAGCCGATTCAATATACCGAACAGTGAAAGGAAAATTCGAAGCAGTGGCGCGCATCGCCAAAGAGAAACATGCCAAGGGTCAACCGGTGCTTGTCGGAACAACATCGATCGAAAAATCCGAGGTCATGTCGCTGCTTCTGCAGCAGATGCAGGTCCCACACCAAGTTCTCAATGCCAAGCAACACCAAAAAGAGGCGGAGATTGTGGCGCAAGCCGGCCAAAAAAGATCAGTCACTATTGCTACCAACATGGCCGGCCGCGGGACGGACATTAAATTAGGCGAAGGTGTCGCTGATCTCGGTGGTTTAGCGATCCTCGGCACAGAAAGACACGAATCGCGCCGCATCGATAACCAGCTGCGCGGTCGCTCCGGCCGCCAAGGCGATCCGGGGGAAAGTCAGTTCTTTGTTTCCATGGAAGATGATCTCATGCGTCTCTTCGGCGGTGATCGCCTGAAGACGTTAATGGAGAAATTGAATGTTCCGGAAGATCAGCCACTGGAAAACGGCATGGTTAGCCGCAGCATCGAGAGCGCACAAAAGCGCGTGGAAGGGCGCAACTTCGACATCCGTCGTCACGTGGTGCAGTACGACGACGTAATGAACATGCACCGCACGATTATCTACGCGCGACGGCAGAAAATTTTAGAAAGACTGGCAGAAGACAGCCTTCAGCCTTCAGCCTTCAGCTCCCAACAAGATGGAGAGGGGAAACAATCATTACATCAAGATGTCCTGGATGCATTGCAACGAGAAGCTGAAACACTGGTGAACGCGCATGCTTCTGATGAAGATCCAGAGGTGTGGAACCTTACCGAGATTTATGAGCGCCTTAAGGCGCTTCATCCGCAGCTTGGAGATTTCTTACCAATTGAATCAATGCAGAAGTTCGGACGCTCCGAGCAACTCAACGATCACATCGTCAAAGTGCTGCATGATGCTTATGAAGAGAAATGTAGGAGCTTTGAAGAAAAAATTGTTCGTCAGGCCGAGCGCGTGATCACGCTCCGTGCCATCGACACACATTGGATGGCGCATATCGATGACATGGCGCATCTCCGCGAACAAGTGTCATTCGCTGGATATGCGCAGCGTGATCCTTTGATTGAGTACAAGGATCAAGGCTTCCAGCGCTTCCGCGAGTTACTCGCAGCGATCGATTCAACGATTATTCAAACGCTGCTCCAGGTTGACTTCGCCCAGTTCGCGCCCCGGCGGTTCATTCAGCAGGCCGAAGAGGAGATTGCGGGAGCACAAACAAATGAGGCGCAGATTGAAGCGGAGTTAGCGGACACCGGAGTGGGGAGAGAGGCAAAAGATAATCCAGTTGTTATACGTGCCGATGAGCCATTAGCCCATTCGACAAGCTCAGGGCAGGCCATTAGCCATCAGCTCATTCGACAAACTCAGGGCAGGCCGTCAATTGCTCGTCAAAACAAATTTGGCCTGCCCGCCGGGGCGCAAAGCGCGAAGGTGGGGCGCAACGATCCATGTCCGTGCGGCAGTGGCAAGAAATTTAAAAAATGTCATGGACGATAATTTGAATACTAGAGTATTAGAATACTAGGAAAGATTATTACTCAAGTATTCAATTATTCTAGTACTCTAGTACTCCACATGCCCAAGCTCCGCGAGATCATCGGCCACCAAGGCATTCTGGATGAGCTGCGGCTGGACATCGAAACAGGCAACATTGTGCATGCCTATCTTTTTGCCGGCCCGAGGCACTTAGGAAAAATGACAGTGGCACAATGGTTTTCGTATCAACTGCTTTGTAGTGGCAAACCAGAAAATGAAATAGATGACTGCCAGCGACAGTTTGAAAAACTGACTCACCCTGATCTGCTCGTCCTTGATCAACTTTGGATGGAAGATACAGCGGATGACTGGGATTTCATTGCGCAGACGTCAAACGTCTCGCAGCAACACCGCGCCAAAGCAAAAGCGAAGACAGATACCATCAGCATCGACGACGTGCGCGCCTTTCAAGAGCGCTTGCACGAGATAAGCCTCGGACGTTGGCGGTGTTGCATCATTCGCTCTGTGGAGCGAATGCAGGCCGAGGCGGCGAACGCTTTTTTGAAAATCCTGGAAGAGCCACCGCCCGGACTCGTATTTATTTTAACAACTCAATCATTACAGTCACTGCTGCCTACCATGATCTCGCGGTCGCGCGTGCTTCACTTCCGTCAGTTGCCGCATGAAGAATTAGAACCTCTTCTCAAAGGTTCAGATGAAGATGATGATCGGCTCATTCTGCGCGTCGCGCAAGGTGCGCCGGGTATTGTGCAACTTCTCACACAAGATCCAGAGCAATTGCGCCTGCACAAAGCGATGTACGCTCATGCGCGTTCATTTTGGCAGGCCCAAACACTCGCGCAGCGACTAGCACTCCTCAAACCCTTAGAGAAAAGGGGAGAGGAATCAGATCAGTTGCTGCTGCATCTGTCATTGGCACTGCGAGATCAACAGGCAGAATGGGGCGCGGTCCGTGCCTTGAATACATTAATTACAGATCTGCAAACAAATGCGTACCGCACTCTGCTGGCGCAGCGATTCGCTGTTTCATTAGAAGCAGCTTGATTGCTTGCCTCCTCTTGGAGCCGGATGTAGGGTGATTCCTGTCCGATGATTTACTTGTTTGTCCTGGGGTTTGCGTTGCTCTCAGTGCTTCTTGGCGTAGGAGTGCATGCTTTGTGGCGCTACCAAGCAGTCCGGTTGTTTGTGCGCAGCATTACGGCTCGTTCACATGCGATCCGTCAACGTGGTGCAGTGTCTGAGGCACTGCGTGAGCCAGTGCGCTTCCGCCGTGTCAAACGCTTTGCGGCGGTGCGGCATGAAGTCCGTGAGCTTGTGGCCGAGGCGGAGAAAGCCTCCGCTCTCCGGCAGTTTGATTTGGCTGAACGGTATTACATCCAAGCAATCACTACGTATCAGGATGACTACAAAGTAAAAGCCGAACTGGCACAGCTGTACTTGGACACAGACCGCCCTGCTAAAGCAGAAGCGCTCTACATCGATGTTCTAAAACACGTCGATGATCCACTGTACCGTGAGAATTTGGGACATGCCTTCTACAGCCAACATCGTTACAAAGAAGCCTATTCGGCATTTCAGCACGCGTATGCAATGGAAGCGACGCCCGAGCGCGCATTTGCACTGGCGCGTGCATGCCTCATTCTTCATCAATATAAAGAAGCGGTGCCGCTGCTTGAAGAAGCGCGCTCGCGCTTGCCGCGGGATTCCGAGTTACTGCTGTCGTTAGGAAAGGCGTACTTACAGACTGGTCAACGGACGGCAGCGCGCGAAACATTCCGTCGCCTCTCCTGGATCGATCCTCGGGACGAAACGGTACAAAAACAGTTGGCGGCACTAGCTTGAACCGGCTCACTAGCGCTACTTTCCCCGACGGCGTTGCCGTCTTGCTTCGTTGGCGGGCTGAGCCGTGAACCGAGGTAATTGCCGAGAACTGCCCAAATACGTGTTCTTGTATGAGCCGAGTCCACGCATCTGAAATAACACACCGTAATTTTTTTGAACAACAGAAATTTTGACCGGTTTATCCTTGTAGAGAAGTTCCTGTCCAGCTACCCGAGCAACGTTCACGATATGGTGAATTTGTTTCCGTGCCGCCTCCGCCGATTTAAATTCGCTCCCGGCGACACTTTCCAACCAGGCATCAAAGCGCGGCACCATTTCCCCGCGAAAAAAGGCAATAAGCGCTTCCGCCGCTTGCACCGCCTGTCTCCGCTCGTTCGATGTTTCAGGGGAAATCATGTCTCTTGTACATCTACAATTATATCTCCCGTGCCCGTAAGCAATGATTGACACGTTAAACGCTCAGGATCTTCCATCACACCCATGTTTTCTTCACGATCATTGCGCGGACTGAGATGTTCCATGCCTTCCACAATTTTGCACATACAGGTTGTGCAAAAGCCGTTCCCGCCGCAAGCGTGTTCCAAGGGCACCCCGGCATCAAGTCCTATGTGGAGGAGGCTTTGGCCGTCTTTGCCTTCCGAGACTTTTACCTGGCCATCATAACGGTAGGTGACTTTAACCATGCAAACAGAATACTAGAGTACTAGAATACTGGGAGGGTTTTATGATCCAAGTTTTCAAATATTCAAGTATTCTAGTATTCCATGCATCCACTGCTTTCAATCGACGATCTTCATATCAGCATCGCAGACAAAGAAATCGTCAAAGGCGTAAGCCTTGAAATTGGCAAAGGCGAAGTCCATGCCATCATGGGGCCAAACGGGTCGGGTAAATCCACACTGGTACATGCGCTGATGGGGCATCCGGCATACGAAGTTACAGGCGGTTCTGTGACGTTTGGCAGTGAAGATTTATTGTCGCTTGAACCGCATGAGCGGGCACAGCGTGGACTCTTCTTAGCATTTCAATACCCAAAAGAAATTGCCGGTGTGACACTCCGCAATTTTTTGTTTGCGGCGCACAAAGCCCAAACAAAAGCCCGCGACCCAAAAGCGAAGGAACTTTCACCGATCAAATTTAAAAAAACACTGGAGGATCACATGAAGAAACTCAACATAGACGCGGCTTTCGCCGAGCGTTCCTTAAATAAAGGCTTCAGCGGTGGCGAAAAGAAGAAAGCGGAAATCTTACAAATGTCTATTCTGAAGCCAGTAGTGGCTCTTCTCGATGAAACAGATTCAGGACTAGATGTAGATGCATTACGCGTTGTCGCAAATGGTGTGAACGCATTACGTAGTCCTGATTTTTCGGTGATCTTAGTCACACATTATGCGCGTATTCTCGAATACATCACCCCCGACCGCGTCCACGTGATGATCAACGGTCGGATTGTGGAAAGCGGTGGGCCGGAGTTTGCGCGGCAGTTAGAAGCTGAGGGTTACGAGCGCTATCTTTCATGAGGCGCCCAATTCCCGCCGGCGGGAACGCGGCTTCATGTTGTATTGTTGTTCCATTGTCACTTCGAGCTTACGGATTGAATCACTTTGCTGGAAACAATGTGCATTAATGACATTAGGCGGAATTAGCAGCGGTTCCGCTGCCGTTAACAATCGCTCGCGATAGGCCGTTATCCGCCGGTGAAGATTGGCGCGCTGGCGGCGCCAATGGGCCAGTGCTTCAGCTTCTTTTTCCCGAAGAGGCTTCGCCCGGCGTTTTTTCCGGAGCAGCCGCCCTTGTTTCCGATCTTTGGTTAAATCCTGCCCTACGGCCAAAAGCGTTCCGATCGAATCGGCGACCCTGAGCGCCTCCTGCCGCGTGATTTGTCGCGACACTTCCGCAGCAACCAGTTCGCCGTCGATTTTACGAGCCAGATCCCGATAAAGATCCAGATGAACTGCGTGCTTTGACCAAATGGATGTCACAGGGTCTTAGTATAGAACCATAAAGCGTTCATTGCATCGGCTGCGTTCCTCTGGGAAGCTAGGCACCGTGCGTTCACTCTCCGCAGCATTGCTCCTGGCTCTTTGCAGTTTTGCCCTGGGAGGCGCTTTAACATTTGCCTGGATGCGGAAAACACAAGGTGATTCTGTCATCCAAGCTCAACTTGATGATGCCACCATCAAACTTGTGCAAGCAGAATCAAATATCATTGCTTTAACTTCAGAAAAACATGAACTAGAATTGGCATTGCGCAGCCAAGCCGATTGCGGTGAATTCCAAGCGGACCCACCAGAC
>DATDTQ010000131.1:0-5557 GCA_035290765.1 Candidatus Peribacteraceae bacterium | reverse complement strand
GGCATTGTACCGTTTGCCTTTGCACACCTCGCAGGACACGTACACGTCGGGCAAAAAGTGCATTTCGATGCGAACGATGCCGTCGCCCTTGCACGATTCGCAGCGGCCGCCTTTCACATTGAAGCTGAAGCGGCCGGGTTTGTAGCCCCGGAGCTTAGCTTCTGGCGTAGCTGTAAAGAGATCACGAATATCAGTGAAGATGCCGGTGTACGTGGCAGGGTTACTGCGCGGTGTCCGGCCAATCGGGGATTGGTCAATCACGATTGCTTTGTCGAGATGCTGGAGCCCTTCGATCTTCACAAAATCTTGCCCGCGCGCGTGCGCCTTGTTGCAATAATGGGAAAGCTCAGGCGCCAGAATGCCGTGGATCAAGCTGCTTTTGCCCGAACCGGAAACACCCGTGATGCCAATGAACGTGCCGAGCGGGAATTCCACGGTTACATGTTGCAAATTATGGTGATGTGCGTCGCGGATGATGATGTTGTCACCGCTACCCTGACGCCGCTTTTTCGGCACGCCGATGGATTTTTTTCCGCTTAAGTACTGGCCCGTAACCGAGTTTTTATTGGCGATCAATTCTTGGGGTGTACCTTGGGCCATCACTTCACCGCCGTACTTGCCGGCACCGGGCCCGATTTCGAGGAGGTAGTCGGCGCTCTGGATCGTCTCTTCGTCATGCTCAACCACGATCACCGTGTTGCCGAGATCGCGGAGGTGCGTGAGTGTGGCAATCAAACGCGCGTTATCGCGTTGGTGGAGACCGATGCTCGGTTCATCTAACACGTAGAGAACACCTTCCAACGCCGAACCGATTTGCGTGGCTAAACGAATCCGTTGCGCTTCGCCACCAGAGAGCGTGGCGGCGCTGCGCGAGAGCGTGAGGTACGTCAGCCCGACGTTTTCCAGAAACGTCAGGCGGGCCACGATCTCGCTTAGGATTTTGCGGGCGATGGTAAATTCATAGTCAGTGAATGAAGTTTCTTTTTTCGTCACCTCGTCACCTCGTTCTTTTGATGGTGAAGAAGTACGGGGTGACGAGGTACGAGGCGCAAGGGTTTCGAAGAAAACGCGCGCCTGGTCCACACTCATGTCCGTGGCATCAATAATATTTTGACCGCCGACCAGCACATGGAGTATTTCAGGTTTCAGTCGCTTGCCGCCGCAGGTCTGACATGGCAATTCTTCCATGTACTCTTCAATCTGACTGCGCATGTAGCTGCTGTCAGTTTCACGATGCCGACGTTCCAGATTCGGAACCACACCTTCGAATGTCGTGGCGTACTGACCGTCGAATGAATCGGACTGGTAACTGACTTTCAGCGGCTTGTCGTACCCGTGCATGATGACGTTTTTCATCTTCTCTTCGAGATCCTCCCACGGTGTTTCTATATCCATGTTTATGGCTTCAGCTAGGGCTTCCAGCAATTTCATCATAAAGCCTGATCGGCTAGCTGAAGTAGCCCACGGGTGAATTGCGCCTTCGGCGAGAGACAGCCGTTCATTCGGGATGATCCGGGCCGGATCCACTTGCAGAATCGTGCCCAGACCGTGGCACGTTTCACACGCGCCGTGCGGCGAGTTGAACGAGAAGCTCCGCGGCTCAATCGTGGGGATCGAAATATCTTCGCAACCCGGCGTAGTGCAGGCAAACCGTTCGGAGAACAGCTGCTCATCGTTCGTATCGGCATTGAGAACCGTCATCAGCCCTTCGCCTTTCTTGAGTGACAGTTCGACGGAGTCAGCCAGCCGGCTGCGATTGGGATTCGCTCCTGCCCCGCGTAGCCCACCGGGCGAAGCGGGGTCGCCCTCATTTGTCTGAAGATCACGAACCACTAAGCGGTCGACCACGATTTCAATCGTGTGCTTCTTTTTGGGATCAAGCGGCATCTCTTCGTCAACGGTGACGATCTTGCCGTCGATACGCATACGCACAAAACCTTCGCGCCGAATCGCTTCAATGAACTTTTGATGTTCGCCTTTGCGGTCGCGGATGATCGGCGCGAGTAAAAAGATCTTCGTGCCTTCGGGCATGTTCGCAATCGTGTCCACAATGCGGCTGCTGCTTTGCTGCTGCAGTTCCTTACCGCAGCGCGGGCAATGCACGCGACCAACCTTTGACCACAGTAAGCGCATGTAATCGTAAATCTCAGTCACCGTTCCTACCGTCGAACGCGGGTTACGCGGCGCGGTCTTCTGATCGATACTGATTGCGGGACTCAACCCTTCGATACTTTCCACTTCCGGCTTTTCCATCTGGGCAATGAACTGCCGGGCGTACGCACTAAGACTTTCCACGTAGCGGCGCTGGCCTTCCGCAAAAATCGTATCAAATGCCAGGGAAGACTTCCCGGAGCCGGAGAGCCCGGTCACCACTGTTAATTGATTACGGGGAATCTGGACATTAATTCCCTTCAGGTTGTGCATCCTGGCGCCTTTAATGATTATGTGGTCCATAGTTGGAGATGAAAGTCGAGAAACCCTTCGAATCGCCCTTCCGGGCTCCCTCAGGGTGATTTTGCTCACGCAAAATCAAAACGCGCACGCGCTGCGCAGCGCTCAGCGTAGCAAAAAAATCGCTTGGTGTCTAGGGTGGGGCTGGGTTTTACTTTATACTAATGTGCATGTTTACAGGGCTTATTAAAGCCACGGCCAAGGTCATTGAGCGAACGAAAAATAGCTTCATTATTGAGCGTCCGTCTTCCTTCACAGATCTCCACACTGGATCAAGTATCAGTGTCAGCGGCGCTTGTTTGACCGTGTCTCAACTGGCAGCGGATTCACTCACCTTCGACGTTGTTTCCGAAACCTGGAACCGCACCACACTCGGTTCGCTCAAAGCAGGCGACCGCGTCAATCTTGAGCGAGCGCTCCCAGCCAACGGGCGCTTCGAAGGTCATCTTGTACAAGGGCACATCGAAGGTGTCGGCGAAGTAACACAGGCGCCAGCTTCCGGGAATCAATGGCAACTGGCCGTCGCACTGCCTGTGGATCTGGCGCGTGTCGTTGTTCCAAAAGGCAGCATTGCCTTCGATGGTGTCTCTCTTACGGTTGCAAATGTGACTGCCGAACAAGTCACAGTCGCGCTTGTGCCCCATACACTCAAGGAAACGACGCTCGGTTCGCTGCGGGTTGGAGACTTTATGAATGTTGAAACTGATTTAATTGGACGGTATTTGGAGAAGCTGCTTCACTCGCGTTCATGAAAGGAACACAGCCTGCCACCGGTCCCATCAAAGCCGATCCAAGTTGGAAGTTCGGCATCGTTGTTTCGCGCTATCACGAAGAACTAACGAACGGCTTAGTCGAAGGTGCCAAGCGCGCCTTGGCGGCGGCTGGCGTCGCGGCTGATCATATCGTGATCAGAACCGCGCCTGGTTCATTTGAAATTCCCTTACTCGGTGCGCAGCTGGCACGTGATGAAGTCGTCGATGCCGTCATCGGCCTCGGCATCGTTTTGAACGGTGAGACGACGCATGCCGATCTCATCATGCGCGAAGTGGCCCGCGGCATGATGGACGTCCAAATCCAACTGTGCGTGCCGTTCGCCTTCGGCGTCCTCCAGGTTTCCGATCTGGCGGTGGCCAAAGCGCGGTGTGGGAATGAAAACAATCGCGGTGAAGAAGCGGCGCTGGCGGCGCTACATTCGCTTGCGGAACTGAAAAAGGTAGGGTCTTGAGCTCTTGGTACCAAGTGGCCGCACATATACGATACAAAGCGATGAATCGGAAACTCAGCGCCGTAGCATTGCTCATCGGGAGCTTGATCTCAGGTAGCGCCCTCGCGGCCGTCTTCCCCGATGTTCCGGCAGGTCATCGCTTTCAGGAAGCGATTGAACAGCTCCAAGCAGCGGGTGTGATTCAAGGCAATCCGGATGGTTTGTTCTCCCCGGATCGCACGGTGAACCGTGCTGAAATGCTGGCCATGCTGTACCGATCGGTTGGTGTGGTACCAGTACCTACCACACAGCGTTGTTTTCCAGATGTCGATCCAGCCAGCTGGTATGCGCCAGTTGTTTGTGATGCAGCAGTTCGTGGGTTCGTGAAAGGATACGCCGATGGCAATTTCCGGCCTGGTAATACAGTGAACCGGGTTGAAGCATTGAAAATGGTTATGGAGGTCTTGGGCTTCGGACTGGGCGGTGTGACATTGAAGGACCGTGACCTCGTCAAATTTGTCGATGTCTCGGTATCAGCTTGGTATTCAGATTATTTGGTCAACGCGTATCGCATGGGCATCTTACCGATTCCCGGCCAATCCGGGGCCCGCTTTGAGCCGGAGATGGGCTTGAGTCGTGGCGAAGCTGCCGCCTACATCTGGAATGCTATCAAGGTGAAGCTTGATCAATTGCGTCAGTCTTCTTCAGCGGCCTCCAGTGTTTCCAGTGGTTCTGGTGCCCAAAGCAGTCAGCGTAGCAGCGTGCAAACGGTCTTCGATGTTCCCACCTATCCTATTAACGTGAGCGGCAAGTTCACGGAAAAAATGCCGATGGCGTACCGCTTCACGTTTACCGAAGCCAAGGTTGTCAGTGTAACCACGAGGCTGCAGTCGACCCAACAAGGAAAAATTCGCTGCACGCTCTTCAAACAAGAGCCGGATGATTTACCGTTTGAGTATTACATCGGCGTCCAAGATGGAAACACGTGTCACTTGCTGACAAAACTGTCACCAGGCACGTATCAACTTCAGGTTGAACCGACCATTGCAAATGTGACGTTTACGGCAGAGGTCAATACGGGTGTGGGCGATGGCAATGATGGTTTTTCCGAAGCACAGCCAATTTACTTCAATACGCCTAAGAATTATTCGCTGGGTCGAGCCAATCTCCAAAACTGGTACCATTTCACGGTCACAGCCTCAGAAGGCCAACTGCAAACATTGGAGCTGACCAACGCTCAAGATCTGACCTGCATTATTCATCCCATGAGTAACGTCGACATCTTTGGGTTCGAATATCCGGAATGCAATCACAGCTACCTTTTCCCGCCCGGAACATACTACGTGGGAGTGGGTCGGCGTAACTACGATGGCGACCAGGAGAGTTTTACTATCCGATTGGTACCTAGTTTGTAGTCCGTAGTTTGTAGTTTATAGTGCAGTTTTTTCTTCAATCTATAAACTATCAACTATAGACTACAAACCCTATGGCAAATTTAGCCTCTATTATTGAAGCCATTGAGACCCTACGGCGCGGTGGTCCGATTATCGTGGTGGATGATGAAGATCGCGAAAATGAAGGTGACCTGATTGTGGCTGCGGAGAGAGTGACTGAGGAACAAATGGCATTTCTGATTCGTCATACGAGCGGGATTATTTTCCTCGCTCTCGATAACAAAATTGCCGATCAATTGAATCTGCCGCTAATGGTGGAAGAGAACACCTCACGGCGACAAACGCCGTTCACTGTTTCCATCGAAGCAGCGCAGGGTGTGGATACGGGTGTCTCGGCGCGAGATCGCGTAACTACTGTCCGGACGGCCATGAATCCCGTCGCGCTGCCGAAGGATCTCAGTCGACCTGGTCACGTCTTTCCGCTCCGCGCCAAAGACGGCGGCGTCTT
>DATDTQ010000130.1:0-2703 GCA_035290765.1 Candidatus Peribacteraceae bacterium | reverse complement strand
AAAATTTGCGTTTTGGAATGTGGATCCGAAAACAAATGCGTACTTCGCTCTTTTGTTAGGCGTTGGAACTGTTCTTCTTTTCTATTTTTCTCTTGCGGGGCCGCAGCTGCTGTTTCTGTTTGGCATCGCCGCTTTATTCATGACAATTGTGAGATTTTCTATGGCTACTATGACTAATGAACAACTGAATAAACTTTATTTTGGTCAATTACAAATTTCGAAGAAGGTTGTTCGCATAGTTTTACCTATTCTCATAGTTGTCTATATAATCTCAGAATTAGCAACCGATACAATGCTCGCGGCTATTGATATATGGAGTCTGCTCGCTTATTGGGCGATTCTTGTTTCAATTGTAACGATGGTCATTCATTTTTATGGTCGTTTTACTCTTTCACGCCTCTAAACAAGAAGCTCAGTCTGTGTTCGGTGTAGGCGCGTTTCTCATGCCTGTCCCATTGTCGCAGGTAGTTTTAAAGGTAATGGGCGTCTCATCTCGGAGCGCTTCTTGAGAAAGCTTTTGCGATTCCAAACGGAGAATCAAAAGAACCAAGTTACGCCACTTGGCAAAAGACACCATGTCGGGTTCACGTTGTTTGTTCTCCGCAATCGCGCGCAATTTTTGCAGATCGCCGACGTTGCATTGTTCCAAGAGCGAGCTTACTTCATGTTGCGCAGTTTCAGTGAGGACGACATACACTTGGGTACGAATTGTTTCAATGTTTTGCGGCGGTGAGGATGTCACTTCCGTATGCCCGTTGACGGCTGTGAAGAGATCAAATGCGATTCTATTCAGCCGGGCCTCTGGTGGATGGTTGCCTGCCATAAGGCGGGGAATGCTATACTCGGAAGCAATGAACCGCAAGCGGTGGCAAGAACTTTGGCCAGTTGTCATCTTCACGGTTTTATATCTGTCGATTGCGGCAGCCCTCGCATTGAGTGATCAGAACTGTGAGTTTGTGTATTACATCGTGATTGTCGTGATTCTGAGCTTCGTGGCGTTGCTGGTTCATGAGTATGTGCAACTAACCAAGAGCGTTCTTTGGGCGCTGAGCATTTGGGGGTTACTCCATATGATCGGAGGGATGATGCCTGCACCCGCGGGTTGGCCGATCAGTGGCACGAAGGCAGTCTTCTACAGTCTCTGGATTATCCCGAATTACTTGAAGTATGACCACATCGTTCACGCCTTCGGATTCGGTCTGGCCACTTGGATTTGTTGGCAGGGGATTCGCTCATTGATGGACGAGCCGAAGCCAACACTCGGCGTGCTGATGCTTTGCGCGCTCGGCGGTCTCGGACTCGGCGCGCTCAATGAAGTGGTGGAATTTATTGCCGTGCTGACGATCCCGGACACAAATGTCGGTGATTATCACAATACGGGTTGGGATTTGATCGCCAACTTGATTGGTTCAGTCGTCGCGGCGGTGCTCATTCGCTCCTTTGGCGGTCAATACTACAAAAAACAGCATGGGATGGCGCCAACTGATCCGCTGCGAAACCCGAAGCGGACCAAATGACTTGTCCGGTCCTTCGTTAGACTCAGGATAGACAAAGTCGGATCGATTTGCATTGTCACCTTTCGACTAAGCTCAGAGTGACGGTGTAAGGTGTTTGTGTGATTGATAGTCACTGTCATCTTGCTGATAAACAATTTGCGGCAGATCTGGACGCAGTGGTTGCGCGGGCCGAGGAACACGGCGTGGATGCCATGATCGCAATTGCCGATGATTTAGCTGAGGCAAAGCAATGCTTCAAAATAGCAGAGCAATACCAACAAGTATTTTGGACAGCTGGCGTGCATCCACATCATGCCAAATACTGGAAAGAAGGCGATGATCGAACCATCGAAGCTATGCTCGCCTCGTCGCCCAAGGGTGTGGCGGTCGGCGAGATTGGATTGGACTACCACTACCATTCGATCCCGCTCATGGCAGGCATGAATTCGCCGCGCGAGACGCAGCAGCGCGTTTTTCAGTTGCAGCTTGCGCTCGCGGCGCGGCTTGATCTTCCGGCCGTGATCCATAACCGCGATTCCCAGCACCAGTCGAGTGGCTCCGGTGCCGGGCGCGCCTGGGCTGACCTTTGGCAGATCGTGCAAGCAGTGAAGCCGCGCAGAGCGGTGCTGCATTGCTGCACGGAGAAATGGAGTGATGTCGCGCCATGGATCGAGGCTGGTTATCTCCTGTCATTCACAGGCATTGCCACGTATCCGCAAGCGGCGGATATTCGGGAAACCATTCGGCAATGTCCGCTCGAAAAAATGATGATCGAGACAGATGCGCCGTATTTACCCCCTGAAGCGCAACGCGCGAAGGGGGGCCGGCGCGTCCGCAACGAACCGGCGTTTGTTACCGAGGTCTGTAAGCTCATTGCCGAGATCAAAGGGATTTCACTGCCGGAAGTGGATACAATCACAACCCAGACTACGGTAGAGTTCTTTAATCTGCTGACAGTGCCCTAGTGCTGCGTTCGCTTTGAATGGTGCGCCCGGCGGGATTCGAACCTGCGGCCTTCAGCTTCGGAGGCTGACGCTCTATCCAACTGAGCTACGGGTGCGCTCACCCATCCCGCTTTCTTTGCATCCGAGCTTGCTGCTTCGGAGGCTGACGCTCTATCCAACTGCTTGTCCGCCTCTGGCGGAAGCTACGGGTGCAACGCTGGGTGGGGGATAATCTGTTCATTGCAAAAGTCAAATTATTCAAA
>DATDTQ010000129.1:0-4717 GCA_035290765.1 Candidatus Peribacteraceae bacterium | reverse complement strand
TCCGGCAGCCAAGCCATCAAAGCTTTTAAGGAAGAAGGCGCCCAAGTCATTTTGGTGAATCCGAACATTGCTACCAACCAAACCAGTTGGGGACTGGCTGATGCCGTGTACTTTGTGCCCGTGACCCCGGACTTTGTGAAGCGTGTGATTGAAGCAGAAAAGCCAGATGCGATTGCCCTCAGCTTCGGCGGTCAGACAGCCCTCAACTGCGGTGTTGCGCTCTCGGAAAACGGGACACTCCAAGAGCACGGCATTCCCGTGCTTGGCACTTCGGTGGACAGTATCCGCAAAACGGAAGACCGCGCCCTCTTTAACCAGGAATTACAGTTGATCGGTGTCGCCGTCCCAAAGTCGCATGCTTGTGAAAGTATTAAGCAGGCTCTTAGTGCTGCCGATATCATTGGGTATCCGGTCATCATCCGGGCGGCGTTCGCGCTCGGCGGCAAGGGCAGCGGCCGAGCCAAGAATGCCAAAGACCTCGAAGCCATTTGTAAAGTGGCCTTTGTTGAATCACCGCAAGTGCTGGTGGAAGAAGACCTAACCGGCTGGAAAGAAATCGAATACGAAGTGGTGCGTGATCGCGCTGACAATTGCATCACTGTATGCAATATGGAAAATGTTGATCCGCTCGGCATTCACACCGGTGAATCGATCGTGGTCGCGCCAAGTCAGACGCTCGACAATCATGATTATCAATTGCTGCGTTCCACCGCTCTCAAAGTCATTCGTCACTTGAAGATCGTCGGTGAATGCAACATTCAGTACGCCCTCGATCCGCATTCGAGAGCACTGCGCGTCATTGAAGTAAACGCGCGTCTCAGTCGCAGCTCTGCTCTCGCCTCAAAAGCAACGGGATATCCACTGGCATTTGTGGCCGCGAAGTTGGCACTCGGCGCGACGCTGCCGCAACTACGCAATGCCATCACGCGCTCCACGAGCGCTTGTTTTGAACCGGCTCTCGATTACGTGGCCGTCAAAGTCCCGCGCTGGGATCTGCAAAAATTTCGCTTCGTCTCGCACCAAGTGACGAGCGAAATGAAGTCAGTGGGCGAGGTGATGGCTCTGGGCCGAAGCTTCGAAGAAGCCCTGCAAAAGGCGCTGCGCATGCTGAACATTGGCGCAGACGGCCTGGCACCGTCACCGTTTGCATTTGATGATCTGGATCAAGAATTGAAGGAGCCCACTCCGCGCCGCATCTTCGCCACGGCCGAAGCCTTCCGTTCCGGGTATAGCACAGAGGAGATCAACCACATGAGCGGCATTGATCCGTGGTTTTTAGAGCGAATCAAGGCGTGCTCAGAGCTGGCCACCACACTGCAGAAGAACCGGCGCAGCGCGCCGGAGCCGGCGCTCCTGCGCGAAGCCAAACGGAAAGGCTTTTCGGACCGCATGATCGCGGCTCTCCAAAAATGTGACGAAGCCGCGGTGCGGAAAACTCGGGAAACAATGGGGCTGCGGCCCGTCATTAAGCAAATCGACACGCTGGCTGGTGAATTCCCGGCCCAGACCAATTACCTTTATATGACCTATCACGGCACCGAACCCGACGTCACGTTTCCCGGTGATGACAAGCGACCACTCGCTGTCATGCTCGGCGGCGGCCCGTATGCGATTGGCTCATCCGTGGAATTTGACTGGTGTTGCGTGCAGGCCACCAAAGAGTTGCAGCGTCAGGGGTACCGCATGGCGATTATCAACAGCAATCCCGAAACCGTGAGCACCGACTATGACGAGTGCGATGATTTGTTCTTTGATGAACTCACAGCTGAACGCGTCCGTGACATCATCGAGCAGACAGGTGCAGTGGGCACCATAGTGTCCATGGGTGGTCAAATTCCCAATTCACTCGCGCCGATCTTGGCGCAAAACGGGATCGCGTGTCTCGGCACAAATCCCACCGACATTGATCGCGCGGAAGACCGACATAAGTTCAGTTCACTCCTCGATGAACTAAAAGTAGATCAACCCGAGTGGCGGGAATTTTCAGACCTCAGTGCCGCCGCCAAGTTTGCCGGCAAGGTCGGGTACCCTGTGATCGTTCGCCCAAGTTACGTGTTGTCCGGCGCCGCTATGGCAGTGGTACACAGTGCCGAAGATCTGGAGGCGTATATTCATCAGTCAGCGTTTGTGACAAAAGACAAACCCGTGGTGATCTCAAAATTCGAGATTGGCGCCAAAGAAATCGAATTTGATGGGGTGGCTCAAAACGGCCAATTGCTTCTCTATGCGATTTCTGAGCATGTCGAAAACGCGGGTGTGCACTCAGGCGACGCCACGATCGTACTGCCTCCACAGCGGGTGAATTTGGAAACCATGCGCCGGATCAAACTCATCGCCAAGCAGATTGCGAAGGCGCTCAATATCTCCGGGCCCTTCAATATTCAGTTGCTGGCCCGCAACAACCGCCTTAAGGTGATTGAATGCAATCTGCGGGCTAGTCGAAGTTTCCCCTTCGCGAGCAAAGTGACTGGGCATAACTTCATCACACTGGCAGCCCAAGCACTGCTTGGTAAGGCGCCGGCTGACCGCCGCTATCAGACGATGGATTTGGATCATGTGGGCGTAAAGGCTGCCCAATTCAGTTTTAGTCGGCTCCGCGGCGCTGACCCGCGCTTGGGTGTAGAAATGGCCAGTACAGGTGAAGTCGCCTGCTTCGGTGACAACGCCGAGCAAGCCCTCCTGACAGCGATGTTGGCAGTGGGATTCCGCATGCCAAAGAAGAACGTTCTGATTACGGTTGGTCCGCTTGAAGACAAGATGGACTTGCTGCCCACCCTGGAAACCATGCGGCAACTGGGCTTCTCGTTTTTTGCGACCGAGAAAACGCACTCATTTTTGGAATCACGGGGCATACCGTCCGCTCTCCTTCATAAAGTGTCTGAACCTCGTTCGCCGAACATCAAGGAATATTTGGAAAAAAAGCGCGTGGATCTCGTAATCAACATTCCCCGCAGCAGCCAAAGTCCCGACCGTACCGACGGCTACTTTATCCGTCGTCTCGCCACCGACCATGGAATTCCACTTCTGACGAATGTTCAATTATGTAAGCGCCTAATCGAAGCCCTCGAACAAGAAGATCCCACCAAGCTGCCTCTCCTGCGCTGGCCCGATTTACTCCATCAATCTTAGAACACACGTAAGTTTATAGTTGATAGTTTGTAGTTCATACAAGCCCATGAACTACTGACTACAAACTATCAACTTTCTGAGAGAACTTCATTGCACAGCATCTCTCGGCCCTCTACATTGCCTTGGCTATGACAGACGATTTCACCACCACCGCCCAGGACGATTCCGGAAATGACGAGCAGACGCTCGTCACCAAAGAGGGTCTGCGGAAGCTCAAGGAAGAACTTGATTACCTGAAGACCGTCCGGCGCCAAGAGGTGGCCCAGCGCCTGAAGGAAGCCATCTCATACGGCGACCTTTCGGAGAACTCCGAATATGAAGAGGCCAAGAACGAACAAGCGTTCGTCGAAGGCCGTATTTTGGAACTGGAGGTGAAGGTGAAGAATGCGAAGATTATCTCGGAAAAAACCGAAGGTCACGGGAAAGAGGTCACGATCGGTTCAACGATCACCGTTGAAAATAAAACCGAGCACGGCGAACCGGAAAGCTACACCATTGTGGGTTCGACCGAAGCTGATCCTCTGGAACACCGGATTAGTAATGAATCCCCCATTGGTCGGTCACTGCTGGGACGCAAACGCGGTGACGTCGTCACAGTCGCAACGCCCAGCGGAACCTTCAAATACGAAATCCTGAAAGTTTCGTAAAGACACCTTGTATCTTCGTACCGGAGATTTAGGATAGGTCTCATGACAAGTGCCAGCCAACTCCGGATTCCCGCGGCAACCCAGAAGCAATTTGGCGAACTGATTACACTGATCCTGGGATCCGAAAGTATGAATGATGGAGAGCGGCAATACTGGGTCAACATTCTCCCCGCGATGACTCCTGCCCAGCAGCAGAGCCTCCGCGACATTTTGGTACGCGAACGGCAGCAGCTACAGGCAATCGACAGTCGTTATAAGAAAACAGTTCAACAAGCACCAATTGCTCCTCAGCACAAAAAGCGCCGAGCAGATTTATCGGTTGCCGAAGCAAAAAGTGAAGCCAGCGAGGAATCAACGGCCAGTCAGATCCTAGACGAAATTGATACGATCGGGTCCTAAGCCGAGCAGGCGATTAATGCACGGTCGAGGAGCGCCGCCATTTCCTGAGGTTCTTCCTGCGTAGACCGGTGGCCGCCGGTCTTGAGCGCACTATCGTCACCAGCTACCAGCGTAATGATGCGCCTTAGATCAGCTGGCGAAAGCCTCTGGGCAAAGGGCAGCAGCGACCGTACGACTCGCTCCTGTAAACCTGTCTTTCGGGCAATGTCAGCTGGTACACGAGTGCCAGCCTGGAGGGCCGCGTAGATTGGTGTCAGTTGGCTGATCATCCACAGAAACTTGGGCCAAATACTGGCAGGCGTTTCCCCTTGGCGGCAAAGCCGCTCCACTTCCCGCAGCAGCGTGCGTGAGTCAGCCTGACCTAACAGATTGAGGAGGCCCCAAGCTTCCCGCTCAATCGAGGTTACCGTCAGCAGTTCCACATCCTCAGGTGTAATAGGTCGACCAGCAGCGTAGAGCGCCAATTTCTGTAATTCGTTTTCGAAGAGCGCCTGGTCATCGCCCAGTCGCTCAAACAGCAGTGTGCGCGCCGGTGCTGTGAG
>DATDTQ010000128.1:0-8608 GCA_035290765.1 Candidatus Peribacteraceae bacterium | reverse complement strand
GGTTCACCGTAATGATGAAATTTTGGGTGTCATCAATGTTTTGCGTCAGCTCCGAAAAGCCCGGCAAAAAATCAAGCGACTCAGGCGGGGTATCGGGGCAGATCACCGTGACCTGTTTCCCGAGCGCTCGGAACACCTGGTAACACGCCAAAGCACTACTCAGCCCGTCAGGATCGACGTTGGCATGCGGAGTAATGAGGATGCGCTCCCGCTCCTGCAGAATCTTTGCGGCGGCCTGATAATCGGGGCTGGAGAGGCTCATTGCGATATCATGATATTATAACATAATTTGATTAGATTAGCAATCATGCAGATACATCTAGAAAAGAAGCCATCAAAGCAAAGAAGCTCTATCTGAACAAGTGCATACTGAAGGAATCGCGAAGACAGGCTCCGCCTGGTAGGAGCGCCCGCCTTCGCTCTTGGCTTGCCAACCGTAGCGAAGCGAACGGCACGAGAAATGCTCCCGGCAGCGCCGGAGCTACGATGGGCAACCTTCGCTTTGCGAAGGTTGGTCGGGGCGACAGGACTCGAACCTGCGGCCTCATGCCCCCCAGGCATGCGTTCTAGCCAACTGAACTACGCCCCGATGATGAAAGTATAGAAAGAATAAGCAACCCATGCGAGCGTTCCCCGCCCGTACCGAACCGTACGTCGTAACCAACTGCTCGCCGGCCGAAGCCTTGGCGAAGGCCGGAACTACGCCCCGATGATGAAAGTATAGAAAGAATAAGCAGCCCATGCGAGCGTTCCCCGCCCGTACCGAACGGTACGTCGTAACTAACTGCTCGCCGGCCGAAGCCTTGGCGAAGGCCGGAACTACGCCCCGACGTGAGAGGAAGAAATGACTGCATGCATTCTAACCAATCAGACGTTGCTCTGCGAGCTATGTCCGACAGGCTGAAAAATGCGGTCCGTGCGAGCGTCTGCTATTATCGTTGCATGGAGGACGCTTCGAAAAAAATAGAAGAGATTATCGCTCGCAACCGTCGAGTGGAACTAGAAAAAGCCTGGGAAACGAGTTGGACGCGAAAGCTTTCAATAACCGCGATGACATACGCCGCGGCGTTTTTGATACTGACACTCTACGGAGATACCCGTGCTGTGTTCAATGCCGGTATTCCGGCAGGCGCATTTCTTCTTTCCACGCTATCACTCCCGTGGATCAAAGCGGCGTGGCTGAAGCGCCGTGCTATAAGCAGCGAGGCTGTTTAGCGTGCGAAGGGTGATTCGTATTGAGCGCGAGTCCCCAATTGTTCTTCGATCCGGAGCAACTGATTGTATTTCGCGATGCGATCACTCCGGCTGAGCGAGCCGGTTTTAATCTGGCCAGCGTTCAAGCCGACCGCCAAATCCGCAATGAATGTGTCCTCGGTCTCGCCGCTGCGGTGACTCACAATGACTCCCCACTTGTTCGCCTGCGCCAGTTTGATGGCATCAACTGCTTCAGAGACGGTGCCGATCTGATTCACTTTGACGAGCACCGCATTTGAAGCGCCCTTCTCGATCGCCTCTTTCATGCGTGAGACATTCGTCACCAGAAGATCATCGCCGACCAGTTGCACCTGCTTCCCCATTCCTTGCGTGAGCTTCTGCCACCCGTCCCAATCATTTTCGGCCATACCATCTTCAATGGAGACAATCGGATATTTCTTGGTCCACTCAGTCCAGAGCGTGACCATGTCGGCCGAACTGCGCTTACGCTTTGGATCACTCTTCCAAAAGACATACGTACCGTCCACCATCATTTCGGTCATCGCCGGATCGAGAGCAATTGCAATATCCTTGCCGGCGGCATAGCCCGCTTTGACGATGGCCTCCATTACAAGCTCGATCGCCTCTTCATTCGACTTGAGATTGGGCGCAAAGCCCCCTTCGTCGCCAACAGCCGTCGATTGTCCCTTTGCTTGCAAAATGGATTTGAGACTTTGGAACACATCAACGCCCATCCGAAGCCCGTCCGAAAACGTCGCCGCTCCAATCGGCATCACCATGAACTCCTGCATGTCGACCGTGTTGTCAGCATGTCGCCCGCCATTGAGGATGTTCATCATTGGAACAGGCAGCCTTCTCGGCTCGGCAACATCGAATTGCTTCGCCAGCGACTGCCACAGCGGCTGACGCTCGCTTTTGGCACGCACGCGGCAGAGCGCCATCGAAACACCAAGAATGGCATTGGCCCCGAGTTTGCTCTTGGTCGCTGTTCCATCAAGATCAATGAGCGCTTGATCCAAGGCTCGCTGTTGATTGATCTTCGTTCCGACCAAACTTCGGGCAATGACCTCATTCACATTCCGTACCGCTTTCAGCACGGATTTCCCGCCGTAGATTTTTTTGTCACCGTCACGAAGCTCCAACGCTTCGTGCGATCCGGTGGAAGCGCCAGAAGGGACAGCCGCGCAAGCGTGGGTTCCGTCATCAAGTTCGCATTCAACCTCGACTGTCGGATTCCCACGTGAGTCGAGAATTTGCCGGGCGTGGAGGCGCGAGATGGTATTCATGCGTACAACACGTATTTCTCCTTTAGGGTAGCAGAAAAGACCTAAGACGTAAGACGTAAGAACATCTACGCTAGACGTTGTTTTGTCTTACGATGCAAAGTCGCGGTGTACAGACCACAAAGAGTCAGTGCGATGGCTCCCCAGCCAAAGCCGGAGTCCGGCAGCGCCGATGGCCGCGACGAAACTGAACGCAGGCTTACGCTCGTCGGGCGTGAACTCGTCGCGGCAGCGTCATCGTCACCTTGATCATCCCCGGAGCCAATGATCCATTGCCAAAAGCTTAGTCGTTCTTCGGACGAGCTGGCTTCCACTGCAGCTTCCGAAGCTCCGCTCTTCGCGCTTGCGCGTGGTTTCGAAGAGATTGCACTGGCGGTAGCTACTTCGCTCGGTCGCGACGACGAACGAACGCTCGAGCTGGCTGGCTTCGGCGATGAACTCATTGTTTTGAGCGATGATGAAATTATTGGCTTCGAAGAAAAGCTACTTTGCGAAACATCTGACGCAGACGACCCACTGTTATCGGCAATGATTGGTGGCTGCTGCATAAACATCGCGGCTAGCCAACGCTCCGTTGATTCACCCATAGCACTGCCCCGGAGCGCACCAAAAGCGAACAGCACCCAAACGAGGAGGAGCACCGGCACGCGCGGAACACGTTGCCGGACAACATCTAAGCAATAATTAATCAGAGCGAGAATGCCCAGTGCCACCGGCACAAACCCAAAGCCCCAAGTGTACCAAGCTAAGACCGGTAGTGATGCGGGCCAATAACGCGATACCATTTGTAAAAGTAACCACAGAAGCAACATGCCAGCTGGCACCCAGTGTAAGAGTCGAAACACGTAGTCGGCTCGATCGCGCCGGAAGAGCGGATAGAGGAGAAGCGGATACACAAGTGTCACAATGAATGCGCCCGCCCAGGGAATGAACCCCGCGGGCAGCGGCGGCAAAACCGCCATCACAAAGCCTGCTAGGGCCATGGCAAGCCCTAAAACGATCACCAATCGTGTTTCTGTACGGTGTTTTAGAGGCATAGGAGCGGGAGTCTACGTCTCGTTTCAAAATAGTGTCAACCATTATTCAATAAGGAGGCAAAGCAATGTTTGAAATGGACATTTCACGTTGTTTCGGTACGCTATGCAAGTTCATGGAATTATCAATCCCAGCTGTCGTTTGCGCCGTTACGTTGCTCACGGGTTGTCAGTTTACAAATGTCAGCCCCACGCGCGCTGTTGCGCAACTCGAATCTTCGTCTAAGACCGGATTGATCATCGGCGCCGTTGAATTTGTGGAAGGAAGCAGTGGTGTTGTGGCCAATGGTTTTGTGACAGGTTTACCTGTCGGGGCCTACCAACTATTTCTGCAAGATGCTCCCGGTTGCGAAGGACAGACGACCAATACGTTGATGAATATTTCCGTCGACAATGACGAAGAGTTCTCCCGCGGCGACGGCTACGTGGCCGATGCCTCGCTTTCGAAAGGCAGAACAAAACTTTCACAGCAGGCTGTCGCTGTGCTTTCGAATACTGGTGCAGTCGTTGCCTGCGGCCCCGTCAGACTCGTTCAGTAATTCCTCTGATATACTCCAGCGGCCGCCAGCCTTCGCCCCCTAAGCTACGTCCGGCACGCGGGATTAGTATCAGCCTTCGTCCCGCATACGCGGGACTACGGCCGGCAAGCAGTGGTAAGTATGCAAGCTTCCCAAGACGCGAGTTCGACCTGTCCTGAACGCATCCGAGCGCAACGAGGATGAGTCGAAGGGTTCCCGTATCCGCTGGTATACTCGCGATCACGCGGGATTAGTATCAGCCTTCGTCCCGCATACGCGGGACTACGGCCGACAAGCAGTGGTAATAATGCAAGTCACGGCAATCGCGATTGCCGTGACAAGCTTCCCAAGTGAGAACGCGGTTCGACCTGCCCGGCGAAGCGCGTAGTCGGGTTCCCGTATCCCGCCGTCCTCGTTATACTTTTCATCATGCGGGATTAGTACAGTGGTAGTATGCAAGCTTCCCAAGCTTGAGACGCGGGTTCGATTCCCGTATCCCGCTCCACAAATAAAACCAATTCATTGACAGCATGAGGAAGCCGTCGTAGCTTCGCATACTTTCCTCATATTCTTTTTATGAAGACTCAGACATTTCGGTATTCCATTGTCACCAGTGTAATAGCCTTCGCATTATTGCTCCTGGGCGCCCAAGCAGTGCTCGGTGCCACCAAAGCACCCACCAAAAAAGAATGCCGGACACTTGAACTGATCTGTAAGAAGGATCTCCAGGAAACCCAAAAACTGAACGCTATTTTTGGACGTTTCGGAATGCTCCTCGCTGAGCCGCAATCATGCGTGCTCCATAGAGAAGCGTGCAGTGGAGATACGCAGTGCGCTGTGAGACTTCAGGACGATAAGCAACTACTCCAGTGCGCCACGTGCGGCGATGGTCTTTGTGAAGCATCCGAACAATGCAGAAGCAGCAACATCAGCGGCCACATGCAAACCGCCGATTGCGGCCCACTGTACTGTCCACAGGATTGCAAACCAAAGCCAGTCTGCGGTAACAATATATGCGAGGATGGTGAAGCTTCCACATCTGATCCGGGTGGTTGCGGCCCGAACGCTTCGCCGGAATGTCTGGGACCACCGACCACGTTCTATCTCGGAACGTGCCCGCAGGATTGTGCCCCAAAAAACTGTCCGACGGATGTGTTTGCCTGTCCGGACGGAACTATTCTCAATCGCAATCCTCTGACATGCCAGTTCCCGAGTTGTTCGACAACGGGCGGTGACCCGCTGTCGGGAGAGGTGTGTCCTCCACTTTCAAATGATCCACCTCCTGCTAACTGCAAATACGAGATGTCTAAAGACAATAATGGCTGTGACATCCGAGAGATGATCTGCTGGATGGAACCGCAGCCAGAAGTGGTCTGCCCGCCGCTCTCAAACGATCCCATCCCGGCAAACTGCAGATACGAAGTGATGAAAGATAACCAGGGTTGTGAAGTGCAGGAGACGGTCTGCTGGATGGAACCGCAGCCGCCTCCAAACATTCCCATCAATCGTTTACCATTCCCTTGTCCGATTCAAGTACTAGCCGAGCCACCGGCTGGCTGCTCCTACCATTCAACGGTGGATGAGAATGGCTGTAGTGTTCCAGAGCTTATCTGCAGGAATGAACTGATCCAAGCATGTCCCATGTTTGCACTGGCAGAACCGCCGACAGGTTGCATTTACATATATACAAAGGAGAGTAATGGCTGTTCGAAGCCAGAACTGCTATGCCGCGGAGTCACCCCTCAGAACTTCTTGGCCCCAGCTGGTATTGAGATCTTAGACTGATATACTCGATGTATGCGCCGAACTCTCCTTCTCCTTTCAGCTGTTTTTCTCGTTGGTTGTATCCCCGCTACGCTCCCAGAAGAACCGCCTGCCAATGAGCCCGTCCTCATTAACTGGGAGGTGACCGAGTTGGAGCCTGGTGAATTTGATACCCCGCGTTTTGAACTGGCGCTCACGCTCTCCCGCGGCGCGCCGGAGCGTGTTCCACTTGATGCGTATACCGGTTCCTTTGTCGACGGTCGTGAGTCCCCTGTCGTAGAAGCTGAAGGCGCAATTCTTACCGGTGCTTCTTGGTTTGCGGGGGCCGGCGATGAATTCTATGTCACACGTGCCGAAAACGGCTATTTGGAAATTTGGCACCGCGTAATTGAGGAACAAGTTGATCCGGGCGAATACACGCTGCTTCGGACCGTCGGGATTCCGCCCGAAATTCCGGTTGAAGCCGGTGAGTAAGAGCTACAGCCACCGTTTCCGCGCAAAGTAAATCAAGAGTCCCGCCACCACTGCCGCCATTGCCAGAAGGATCCATTCGAAGATCCACGGGGTTTCTCCGTAGGGTAATTTCACGTTCATTCCATAGAGACCCGTAATAACCGTCAGCGGCAACATGGTGACCGAAAACGCCGTGAGCACCCGTACGACTGCGTTTGTGCGGTGTGTCAGCCACGCCTCGTGCGTGTCTTGCAACGCTTCACTCATCTCTTTAGCGGTTTCAAGGAGTGTCCACTGGCGCTCAATCGCGTCGAGAATATCGTCGAAGTAGAGCGCCAAGTCCTTGGAAACGAACTTCTTACTCTTGTGCTCGAGCGTCGCAATAATCGTCCGTTGCGGTAGTAAGATGCTACGCATGGTGATGGTGTTTCGTTTGAGCGTCATGATGTCACGGAGCAAATTCACTTCCTCCTCCGATTCAAAAAGTGTGACCTCCAGGCGACGCAGTTCCTTGGTCATTTGATCCACAATCGGGAAAATCCCGTCGAATAAACGACTCATCAGTTCATAAAGGAAAAACCCGGTGCCTTGCGCCAGAAATTCATGCCGCTTGGCCCGCGACTCCTCCAGCTCCTTCCAAAGGGAATCCAGGACAGGAATTTTGCCTTCATGGAGCGTCACAATGTACGACTGGCCGACGAAGATATTTACTTCCTCTTTGAGAACCCGCCCCGATTGAACGCTCATATACGGAATATGAAAGACGAGAAACACGTAGTCTTCGTATTCTTCGACTTTTGGTCGCTCGTTTTCGCTCAAGCAGTCCTCGATGTCGAGTTCGTGAAAATTATATTTTTTCTTTAACTCCCGGAGCGCGTCTTCCGTCGGCTTCGGATCATCGTGCCAGGTAATGCCTTGGTACTCCAGCGAGCGCATGGCCGTATCGTACCGGAAAAGAGCAAACGAATCTTGTTTGGATTAGCGGTTACCGGGCAAGTACTTCCGCCGGGGATCATTTGTGCGCTCTTGCGGCAACACTTGATAATGACGAGCGCGGAAAATCCGAACCTGTAAGACGACGTACACAAGCAGCGCGGCCAACCAGAGCAGCCACCAGAGGCGCATCGCTAAAAACTGAATTTCTTCTACGCGGCAAACAATGAAGAACAGACCAATGATACCGAACCAAAAGGCGGCACTTGCCCACGAACGGCTCAGCCGCTTGGTGACTGGATTCTGGAGTCGATTGCGCCAGTAGCGCACTGTAAAGGAACCGAGAACCATAAGCGCGCAGACGGCAATAAGCGCCAAGGCTTTGGGGCTGGTGTAGTCTGCATTGCCCGGGTTTGGCCAAAGGAGATAAACAAGAAAGTCTCTCATAGCTGGGATACCCTAGCGATTAGAATGGACTCCGACAACGTAGTTCCTTACTTTTCCAGAGTGTTCAAAACGAATAATCGTTCCATTTCTTCCGTATCCTCGGCGATAATTTGCAAAAGCTTTTCATCGGAAATGCGGTCCGGATCATTTTGAACAGACAGAATTAATGCGCCTAATTCAGCCGGAGACATCGCTCCAATATTTTCGAGATCCATGGAAACGTTATACGCGTCTTTCCGCTCAAATCAAGAACTTGGCTTCTTTGGCTTGAGCTCAGACTTTTTGACCGATATGTCGAGCTTTTTTGCAATCTGTGCGATCTGACTCCGCATTTCCCGCTGGGTCAGCGTCAACTCCGGTCGAATTAGCAAATAGATCAGGAATCCCACGACCGGCAGGGCCGCCACCAAAATGATGCAAAAGAGCATGAAGCCAAAGGACCGACTGCGCAACAGGACGTCACGCGTGGTATAAAAAACAAGAAAAATAATAATGGCACCCGCCAGAAGCAGCGAACCTTGCAACATCCGAACAACTGGATCATCGGCCAGAAAGGGGGCAAACCCGTTCAAAAATTCGAACAACGATGACATTAGAGGTGTGGGTACTTACGGCGGTGGACCACAACGTACACGACCGTTGCGAGGAGCGCCAGCACGGCGAGGAACTGACTGAAGCGTAACTCGTGCGTCGGTAATGACAAGCGTTCGCGCAGGACGACATAGGCTAACAGGAGCACCACTAAAATCACTTCGTAGATGTACATGGCTTGGCCGCTTAAATGACGTTCGATGATTGCAAAAATACCCAAGCTGAGAAACAGTAAGAAGAGCACGACGAAATCGGCCTGACTGGCAAATACCGGAATAGCAAAGTCACCCCGCGAATATTCAAACAAGAAGGTCGCGATGGTGGCCAAGACAATCCCCACCAGCGTTTCCGCGCCCGCGCGCGAGGCATG
>DATDTQ010000127.1:0-2206 GCA_035290765.1 Candidatus Peribacteraceae bacterium | reverse complement strand
CAGAAGCTGATGAACGTTCGGCAGGAACTCAAACGGCTGAATGTGTCGGCGGTTGCCAGTTTGGATGAAGGCTTGGAGGAAACGCTGACGCTTCATCGGCTGGGGGTGTTTTCCGAGTTGGGTACGAGTTTCAAAACGACGAATTGCATCGAGTCGCTCAACAGCATGGTCGGACAATATACCGGGCGCGTCACGAGCTGGAAGAACAGCGATCAGCGGCAACGCTGGGTAGCCTCCGCGCTGCTGGAAGTCGAGCCCTGGCTCCGAAGAGTAAAAGGCCACCGCTTACTCAAGAAACTTCGGCTGGCCATGAAACAACATGTTGTCTGCGAGGCTAAAGCGGCGTGAGTCATGCAGCATTTTCAACTAAAAAAGGGATTGACTCGAGGAATCTGTCCCGCTGTTAATCCTTTTGGATAGCCCATGCCATTCAGAAGCTCATGGTGCATTGATGCAACCTTTGCGATTCCTGTTTCCATGGGCAGTAACGACGAGATGATGAAATCGGTCAATATCGCGTGGCTTCGCATCTTCTGTTTCTGAGATTCAGTCAGAGGCCCGGCCTTGCGGATGATTCTATTTGAAATCCAAACTTTTCCGATGTCGTGAAACATGGCGGATTTAACGAGCATCGCGAGTATTTTTTTCCTTAGAACTTTCGGCTCCATCCCGCCAAAATCGAGAGGAAACTGTTTGAGTGTTTCGCGGACCAGATGCCGTATCATCCGTCGCCCGATTGCTTCAGCATATTGTGCAACCTTCAGCGAGTGTGTATAGGTGACCTCTCTGTCGTCTATTTTGTCCGCGATCTGGTTAAACTGTAGAAATAGTCCTGTATATTGATTCAGAGGCCAATTGACTTCGCGGGCGACTGCTGCAATCTTCTCCCGATAACGTCGGGATATCTCCACTTTGCCGCTCTCCCAGCGGCATACCATGACCGCACCGCTGACACTCCCCTCTCCCTTGAGACCCAGTCGTTCTGCCATCTGGCGGTATATCCACGCATTGTCAATCCGGAGGAGCCATAACGCCAGCGCCGGCGCAATTGTGAAAATGTCGAGTGCCACACTAATTTTCATAGTGCCGATTTTATATTTGAATATTTCGGGAAGCCCATAGGCTGTCGTATTAATAATGTCCTATCGACGGCGGAAGGGGGTAATGAGGGTTGCTGACTGCGGACATAAGGGGCGCAGGTAAATGGCACCTGCCGAATATTAGCGTTTACAGTTAATAATCCGATGAAAAAATCAAATCTTAACGAATACAGTTAAGAAAAATATCTGCCGAATTTTCGAGCACCATAATTTTTATTCATAAATCTATCGGCGAGATCCGGATCCAACTGTTCGAGAACTTTACGGATGCGGGCCTTTCTTGCTGTCGGAAGTTTCTCATCGGCAGAAATAGTCCCAATAATTCGATCGATGAGAAAATCGGCGGCGGCTTCATCCAAGTCTGAATAAAATCTGAGTCTATGCTCGACAGCATCGTAGTCGATGTGAAGGCCAAGCCTTGTGAACAATCTTGTAAAAGAATGTGGACGGTAATCAATCCCAATTTGCCGTTTTATGAACTGTTTAGCCTCTTCGTACGTCCAAGTTTTCCTAAAATTCGAGAGTTTCTTTACAAGCACCATTTCTTGGTCCTTCGTCAATTTTTTTGGGCGGCCGGGAGAAATCCTGGAATTTAAGGCCGATAATCCACCAGCCCTATATGCCGATAACCACCTCGAAACACTGCGCACAGTAACACGGGATCTCTTGGCAATCCGTGATATTTTTTCCCCCTGCTGATGTAAGTCAACAGCGGTTTTTCTCCTTTTCTCCAAAAATGCACGGTCTTCCTTCGATCGCAAAATCATTCCCCCCTTAATTCCAGTGCCCCCTATTCCACCATCCCGCTAGAAGCAATATTATCAATTCGTGAGGGTTCTTTCCAACACAGCGGTATCTTCAAAGAGTCGGACGGCGTAAATGTCGTCTACCCGCCAAAAATGGAATGGCTAAGAAGCTACAAACAAGACCGCCGACCGGGACGAGTGGTGTGCTGACAAACAATCTGACACGCCTCTGTTACGGGCTAAGATTTTGCCCATATTACTCCTCAAGACGATATAAAATCCAGAACATCCATGGGTAAGATACTGAACCAAACGGGAAAATTATGGAGACATCCGGGCAAAAAATCACCCAAAGCAGTG
>DATDTQ010000126.1:0-4296 GCA_035290765.1 Candidatus Peribacteraceae bacterium | reverse complement strand
AGCCGGGGTATAGACGCCCCGCCCGCCCCGGCTGTCTCAGTCGGGCGGCTCCAAGCCCTTCGGGCTTTCCGTTGCGCCCTTGGTGAGCCCAGCCGTTCCCCTCATCGTGGTCGCGGTGCTTTCGTCCCAAATACACACCGGGAGACTGCCTGCGCTTCGCTCCGGCAGACTCCCTTTCGGGGCAAGGCGCATCGTGGCTCGCTTTGCTCGCCACCATGCGTTCGGTGCCAGAAACCGTCACTCTTGACGCATATTCACTTATTCAGTTACCCTGCGAATCGAGTGAATATTTGGATATCCAGAAATGGCAAAAGCACATATCAAACGACCCGACGGAACCAGCATCTTGATCGAGGGCGCTCCTCAAGAGGTAGCTGAACTTGTCGGCAAGATCGAAGGAGGCGTGCCGAGCAAAGGTAAGCCCACGGTCTCCGCCGGAAAACAGGGCAACCGCGCAAAATCAACCATCTCGGACTTACTGATGCTGTTAGTAGAGGAAGGGTTCTTTAAAAAACCGAAAGAGCTTGCATCCGTCAAAGCAGCGCTGGCCGAACGCGGACACGTCTATCCCGTTACTACACTCTCTCCTGCGTTACTCCGGCTCGTTCGCCGCAGATACCTGCGGCGAATCAAACAAGACGGTAGATGGTTCTACACCGGGTAAATGACCATGACCACTGATGAGAAAGCATTGCGAGACATCATGTCCCGCTTGGAAAAGCTGGAGCGTGCCGTTTTTCGCTCCGGGAAAGTAACCACCAGCAAGACGGGCAAGGATGCCAAGAAGTACAAAGGCGCGACTGGCGGGATTCGACTGCTCGCGGACAAGGGCTATTTCGACAAGAAACGCACTTTTGGCGATATCTGCAAGGCTCTCGAAAGCAAAGGCTACCACTATACCAAGCAGGCGGTTCAAACACCGCTGAACAATCTGTCGTCCCCCAAGAAGAAGCTCTTGGTGGCGCTCACCGAGAATGGGAGGAAACTGTATGCGAAAAGGAAATAGCCCCACCAGTCAAAAAGAGCTGGTAAACAAGCTCGAAACAATTCGGGTATTGGCCAACGAATGCTTAACGCTGCTTTCGCAGCGCCAGCACCTTGCATATCCCCGGCCCCGACGAACTGAGCAACCGCCAAGCTCTGTCCCATCGCTTGATTTTGAATCCCATGTGCGTGCTTTTGTAAAGCGACACGCCAGAGGTTTGAGCGGTCCGAAGAAGTTTGTTCTGATCCTTGCTTATCTGACCAAGGGCAGCACGAACAAGGAGGTTTCCCTAGGCGATATCAAAAAGCTATGGAATACCATGAAATCAAAATCTCTGCTCGGAATGAGGTTCAATTTGTTTTTCTCAGACAAAGCGAAGGAGGGCGGCTGGGTGGGTTCAAAGAAACGCGGATTCTATAACCTTGATCGCTCTTGGAAGAAGATTTTCGCCGATGACTAAGCCCACTCACAGGCATCAACATGTCGCCCAGTTGCTCTTGGCATTCGAGCAAAAACACGTCAACGCTCTGCTGCGGCATTTCTCGGAATCAGTGAATGCCTTTGAAAGCAGCAAGTGGGAGGCGTGCATCAGCAATGGCAGCAAATTTGTTGAGGCGGTGATTAAGGTTCTCGCCATACATACCGGCATGACTTTGCCGAGTGCGCGCGAATTCAAGTTCAACAAATTTGTAATCCAACTTGGACAGCTTCAGGCTGGCACGTTTGACGATTCGATTCGTTTACTCATTCCACGAAATTGCACCTTCGTCTACGACATCGCAAGCAACAGGGGCACCCGGCACGATCCCGGCGACATAGACCCCAACAAGATGGATGCGATAGCCGTGATACAGAACATCTCATGGGTGTTGGCCGAGATGATACGGCTGTCGCACAAAGGCGCATTGAACCCAGATGATGCAGCCGATGTGGTTGATGGCTTGATGGAGAAACGCTACCCCGACATCGAAGACATTGATGGTCGGCTCTATGTGAATCTTGATGGAGTGAGCGCGCAGGACATTGCGCTACTTGTATTGGAACGCAAATATCCGGTCCGGTTTAGTCGCGACAAACTACTTGAGACACTCTTGCGCCATGACGGTGTCAGGAAAAATAACGCCCAAGTCGCCATGACTCGCATCAGGAAATACATCGATGACGACGGGAAAGGAAACCTGAAGTTGCGTGCCAACGGTCGGCAAAAGGCGGCGGACATCCGCTCGTCAAGAAAAGCCTAGAACCCAACGTCATTGATTGCCTTCATTCGCATAACAAACTAATTGAGACATGAAGAAAAGCTTACTTGAGCAGTTGCCGCAGATTGTCGCGGAGGGGAAACGCAAGGCCGAGCAGATTCTGGAAGGGCTCGACGGGCGGTATCGGGTTCGGCTTCAGACGAACGAGATGGTGATTCCGTCGCGGGAGTCGAACTGGCAGGATTTGTTCAAATCCGTCGAGCAGCGGGAGCGGCAATCTCAGTTTCATCAAAGCAACCCGGGCGAGGTCGGCTGGCTGAACCGGCTGATCTACGGCGACAACCTGCTGACGATGCAGGCGCTGCTGGCCGGGGACGAGGACAACGGCGTTCCGTCGCTGCGTGGCAAGGTTGACCTCATCTACATTGACCCACCGTTCGACTCGAAGGCCGATTACCGGACGAAGGTTGTTCTGCCGGGCGTAGAGGTGGAACAGAAGCCGACGGTGATCGAGCAGTTCGCCTACTCCGACACTTGGGCCGATGGCACGGCCTCGTATCTCGCCATGATTACGCCGCGCCTGATTCTTATGCGTGAGTTATTGGCGGATTCGGGTTCGATTTATGTACATCTGGATTGGCATGTTGGACATTACGTCAAGATCGTTCTTGATGAGGTTTTCGGGAAGGAAAGATTTCGGAACGAAATTGTTTGGAGCTACTTCGGGTTCAAGCGTTCCACCGCCACGAAGTTCCCGCAGAAACACGATTGTATTTACTCGTACACGAAATCCGCCGACTACTACTGGAAAACCCAATATAAGCCGCATAACGCCGAATACCTAAAGCGATTCAAGCCCGACGAGACGGGTAGGCTATGCCGATCGGATGTAAATCCAACGGGGGGTGGCAGCAGAAAGATATACCTTGATGAGGTCGAAGGGGACATCATCGATTCTGTCTGGGACGATATTCCTCCAGTTAACCCGGTTGCTATGGAGAGAGTGGATTACGCAACTCAAAAACCTGAGAAGTTGCTAGAGCGAATCATTCAATCCTCTTGCCCTGAACGTGGCATAGTCGCTGATTTCTTCGGCGGGGCAGGTACGATGGCTGCTGCCGCAGAGCAACTTGGCCGCCGCTGGATCGTATCCGATCTTGGCAAGCCCGGTTGCATGATCATGCGCAAGCGGCTGATCGACCAGAACGCGAAGCCGTTTCTGTATCAATCCATCGGCGACTATCAAACCGAGCAGATGCGCAGCAGCCTCGGGCGGACGTACCGCATCGGCGATCTGGCGCAGGTAGTGCTCGGGCTATACGGCGCGCTGCCGCTGCCACCGGAACACAACCCGAACCGCAATCTCGGGCGACTGGCGCAGGGCAAGACGCTGGTGTTCGTGGACTCGCCCAACAAGATGACCGGCCTGCCGACGTTAAAGAAGGCGCAGTCGCTGCGCGACAGCCTAATGGGCGGATGGGAGAAAGTCGTGGTGCTCGGCTGGAATTTCACGCCCAGCATCGGCATGGACATTACCGGCCTCAACGACGAGCGGCTGGAAGTGCTGGTGATCCCGCCCGATCTGCTCGACAAGCTCGCCAAGAAATCAGGCAAGAAGCTCCGGCCCGACGAGGTGCGGTTTTCCTCGCTGCAATATCTCACTATCAAACCCATTGAGCGGAAGAAGACGGGCGAGACGGAATCCCTTGTGGTGAAGCTCGACAACTACATCCTGCTCTCGCCGGATGCGCTGAACCTCGACGACGCCAACCGCGAGAAGTTGCAGGCGATCATCGCCCGCGAGCCGCTCGATTTGATCGAATACTGGAGCGTGGACCCGGACTTCGACGGCGTGACCTTCCGCTCCGTGTGGCAGGACTACCGCAGCAACACCGAAAACGACGCCGACCCGCTGCGCGTGGTGCGCGAGGCGCGGCTCGACAACCTGCCCGCCAAGCCCGGGCCGCGGCAGGTGGCGGTGCGGGCGGTAGATGCGTTCGGATTCGGGTCGGAGGTGGTGGAACAGGTATAGAGGGTTTCAGATGCCTGAAGATTTAAGGAGAAATTAAATGAAGTTCAGGTTGTCCCAGCATGCCTTGGATGAAATCGAGC
>DATDTQ010000125.1:0-15143 GCA_035290765.1 Candidatus Peribacteraceae bacterium | reverse complement strand
TGGCTGGCCATGCGGAGGCTCAGGACGATCATGCCTTCGTCGTTTTCTTCTTCGAGGACCAGGCAGGTCACCGCGTCGCCAGTTTTTAAACTCCTAAAGGTATTGAACGAATCGCGTAGCTCACGACCACTAACAATGCCGGTAGCCACTCCTTGCAGATCCAGCATCAATTTATTCTTACCACGGAAGACCACTGTGCCTTCAACCAGTTCACCCGGCGAGACCCGCAGAATCGGCGGAGAATCCCGGAGGAGCTGTTCCATGGCGTGCGGAGCAGTCGCTGTTTTTGGCACCTGTGCTGAGCCTGTCGAAGGCATACAAAAGGGGGAGTGCAAGAGGAGGAGATAAAGAAAGCGGAACGCGCTCTTGCACGAGCAGCGTCATTCCTAATGAACTTTAGAACATGCTTACTTATTGTCAACAAACTTATACCTTTCTTCTTAATTTGTATTAATCCAAATGTTTAGCAAATAAAAGAATACTTTAAACCAAAGTGGCCAGCTTATTAGTGGTATTACAACTACAGCAAACAATGCGAATAGGTCTTTACGGTAAAAACGTGCAAGAAACGCTGCAGTTAAAGTTATGAAAAAAGTAGCAATCCAAATCATCCATGTTGCCAAGATAGGGCTCATAGCACATCCATCAACGTTCATGCACAATATGAGTCCAACACGATTACGGACAAAAATATAAAATGTTATTCCTACCGTTATGAATAACGGATAGAAAATTTTTCTGAACTTCAAATTGTGTTTAATCATAATTTTTTTTAAAGGACATTTTCTACCGTATTGAAGTCCCCATTCTTCGGTAATTTCTGCGTCCCGGCGATTTCATGGTTGTAGATGTCGTAGTAAAGCTGGATCAGTTCGAGGGTGCCGAGTCTGTCCGAACTGATGCCAATGTTACGCAGACCGGTTTGAACCAAGTCGATGCGCTCTTTGAGCCGAGGCAACTGTCCTTTGAGGAGCTTGTTTCGCTGCATGACTTTGGCCAGGTTATCATCAGTGTGGCGCATCCAACCAAAAAATTGATCGAGTGCGTTAGCGCGTCGCGGCGCTTCATCGAGCGGGATGACCACAAAGAATTTCTTTTGCATAATGTCGGCTACTTCCACAATCCGCTCGATAAAACGAGCATAGGCTTGCGTCTGTTCTTTCAGCAAAGCACTTTGCTGGCGGTTGGAGTGCTGGTGAATATGATCCAAATACGGTTCGATATTCACTCTCGTGGAGCGAATAAGAATCTGAAGTGGGAATACGAGTGTGTTCACGAACGATTCGTAACCGGCAATGATCCCTTGCTGCTCGGTTTCGCTCTTGAGGTTAAAGTTGATTGGTTCAACTTTGAGAATGGCGCGCAGGCCGCCGCCTTTCATGATCACAGTGTCGTTCCGAATCTCTGAAAACGGCAGATACCGTTGCGTGTTGGCAGTCGGCGTATTCGGCCGACGTCGAACGCCGAATTTTTTACCGAGGAAGCCGTCGTTTTTCTGTTTCTTGTCGGTCATGCGTGTGAAGGGGGTGACAGATCACGTAAGAATGGCGGTTCATCATCGTCAGTATCAGTCTCAGGCTCAAAGAAGCCATCTATGCTGGGGCCATCGGCTTCGGAAATGCCGATCGTAATTGATCCATCGGCAATATTATCCTCGACGTCGACAGGGCCGACGTCGAGCGTGGTGCTGAGCGCGGTTAAGGCGGCAGTACCGGGAAGCTCCGCTTTATTTGGTGTTTCTTTCTTATCGTCAATGGCTGTGCGAATATTTACTTCGATCCCGCGACGTGGGCCGAAGGTTCGGCGAGCCGGCTTATCCCACTTCTCAATTTGGAGAAAAATCAATTTCAGGAGACTGATGTCATTTACTGTAACAAAGGCAAACGCGGCTCCGATGACGAGTGGTATCCAGGCAAAAAACTGAACTGTTCCGGGTGCTCCACTCTTCTGCATGATTGAAAAGATCAGATAGCTAAACCCGCCGCTCCCGAGGAGCAAGAAGAGCTGACGCAGGCCCACGGGACCCACGATCTTTTCTTCGACCTGAACGTTTGCCGGAATTTTGACCGGATCGATGGCCATAAATCCTTTTATTATAGCAGAAAACGGCCTGAGTGCCTAGAACCCTCTGGAGGTGTTAGGGGCTAGCTTTTAGGCATTAGCTTTCACTTTAGAGCCTAGAAGCTAAGCCGTAACTTCTTCCTCATCCTTCGCTGCCTTCACCCGACTTTTCCGTTCCTTTTCGGCGGGCATAAACTCCAACTTATCATCGCCGCGCCGGGTAACTTTGATCGTGTCGCCCTCGTTGAAGATGCCTTGGAGAATATGCTCGGCAATCTCGTCCTCAATTCGCTCCTGAATGAGGCGGCGTACAGGACGTGCGCCGTACTCGGGATCGAACCCGTCTTGAGCCAGCAAGTTGATCACTTTCTGATCGGTTTCCAGACTGTAGTGCTGCTTTTGCAAACGAGTCTGCAGTTGCTCGAGCTGCAGCTTCACAATCTTCCGAACATCATCCTGGCTCAGAGCGTTAAAGACGATGATGTGGTCCAGGCGGTTAAGGAATTCGGGTCGCAAATTATCCTTCAGTTCAGCAATAACTTCCTGGCACTTGGCTTCATACTCGTCCTCTTCTTTCTGCGCTTCATCGGCCAGTTTGAAACCAATCTTGGCCGCTTGCTTGGTCAGCTTCTCAGCACCGATGTTGCTCGTGAGAACGATAACCGTATTACTGAAGTCGACGATCTTACCCTGGCCGTCGGTCAACGTGCCGTCTTCCAATATTTGCAGGAGCAGGTTGAAGAATTCCGGGTGTGCTTTTTCGACTTCGTCGAATAAGACGACTGAGTAGGGTTTGCGGCGAACGGCTTCCGTCAATTGACCGCCTTCCTCGTATCCGACGTAGCCGGCGGTGGCACCAACCAGGCGGGAAACGTTATGCCGTTCCATGAATTCAGACATGTCGATCTTGATCAGCGCATCTTCGCGGCTGAAAACTTCTTCCGCGATCGTGCGCACCAGTTCTGTCTTCCCGACGCCCGTGGGTCCAAGGAAGAGGAAGGAACCGATCGGGCGACGCTCATCGCCGATACCCACGCGGCTGCGGCGAATGGCGCGCGCAACTTTCGAAATCGCTTCGTCTTGTCCAACGACGCGCTTACGCATGATTTGCTCGAGGTTCTTCAGACGCTTCCGTTCGGTCTTCAGGAGGCGTGTGACGGGAATGCCCGTCATACTGCCGATAATGTGCGCAATGTCATCGGCATCAATTTGCACGGGAGTGCGGCGGTCACCGTCTTCGCTTTGCCGATACGCCTCGAGTTTATCCTGGAGTTCTTGCTGTTCTTGTTTGAGCTTGAGGGCGACGTGGTACTTCTGTTCTTTCACAGCTTCTTGCTGCTTAATCACAAGCTGTTCGAGTTTCTCTTCCATTTTCTTCGCTTCGGGAGAAACAGCATGCCGTTGCAGACTCGCACCGGCGGCGGCTTCGTCAATCACATCAATCGCCTTATCGGGCAGATACCGCCCCGTGATGTACCGCTTACTCAGGGTGACGGCGGCCATAACAGCATCATCAGTAATTGTCAGATGATGGTATTCCTCAAAGCCACGCTTAATACCGCGCAAAATCTTGACGGTGTCTTCTTCGCTCGGTTCTGCGACCTGGATCGACTGGAACCGGCGCTCCAGCGCCCGGTCCTTTTCGATCGTGCGGAATTCATCAAGCGTGGTGGCGCCAATAACTTGGAGCGAACCGCGGCTGAGCGCGGGCTTGAGGATGTTGGCGGCGTCGAGTGAGCCTTCGGCGCTACCGGCGCCGACAACGGTGTGGAGCTCATCAATGAAGAGGATCACTTCGCTTTCGCTGGCGACTGCTTCTTTAATGATGTCGTCAAAACGCTGCTCGAATTCGCCGCGGTATTTTGTACCGGCGACCATCGAGCCCATATTGAGCACGAGGACCCGCTTGCCGCGCAGCGGAGCGGGGACTGTGCCGTTGGAAATGCGTTGGGCCAGGCCTTCGACGATTGCTGTTTTTCCCACGCCCGGTTCACCAATCAGGACCGGATTATTTTTCGTTTTGCGGCTCAAGATATGAATGACACGTTCAATTTCTTTATCACGACCAATGATCGGATCAAGCTTGCCGTCTTTAGCCCGCCCGATCAGGTCTTCGGTGAAGTAATCGAGGACAGGAGTTTTGCTCTTGCCTTCGGCGCGCTTGCGGCGGAGTTCTGTCGGCTCATTGCCAGGCGCATTGCCTTGCATACCAACAATGGCGCCCTGGAGCCCCTGGAAGAATGATTCCAGCGATTGCTCCATGTCACGCGTTTGGCGTTTGAATTGGCTGATCTGTCCAAACATTTCTTCCACGTGTGCTTTCAAATCGACCGGATCCGTCTGCATCTGTTCTAAAATAACCGTGGCCGCATTTTTGCCGGTTGAAACGACTGCGTGCAGTAAGTGTTCCGTGCCGACGTTGGCGTGGCGGAACTTATGCGCGGTGATCACACTCTGTTCAATGACGGTGTGAAGATAGCTGCTCAACCCATGCTTCACTTGCTTACTTTCCAGATCGCGGTTCTTCATGGCCTTCAAAATAATGCGCACGTTTTCCAGCGTGACACCGGCGCCGGTGAAAATGGAGAAACCAAGTGACTTTGGAATACTCAAGAGCCCCAGGAGAAGATGCTCTGTCCCAATGTATGGGCTTTGCATGTTCTTTGCTTCTTGCTCAGCGATTTGAAGCGCGAGCTTGGCGTTGGGCGTAAAGCGATCGAAAGGATGCATTAGGAGAAGTGGTAGTTATCACTCTAGCATCTAGAGTGCTAATCCGTCTAGCGGATTCACACTACTTTAGCAGAAAACGGCTTTTTGGAGTACTTCTAGGGATTGCTGCAGACTCTCTTTTTCTGATTTGTGATGAAGTGTTAATTTAACTTTCCAATGGTCTAACGCCGGTTTTCGCGCCAGTCCTCTAAGAAGATCGCGATTATCGTTGTCGCTGGCACAGCCAGCATCACGCCCAGGATGGGGTGAATCGTATCGGGAAAACTGATGCCGACGAGCATCGCAAAGAGAATCGAAATCGGCGAGAGGCCCACGGCGCGCTTCATGATCAGCGGGACCAACAGATTATTTTCGCACCACTGAATCACGTAGTACAGGCCGGCGAGGATTGGCACGTATACCAATCCATACTGCACGCCACCAATAAAGATCGCCGGAACAGCGGCAATGAACGGACCAACCGCCGGTACGAGTTCACAGAAGCCGGCGAGGAGGGCGAGTGTGAGGGCAACATCTCCCATGCCAAGCAGATTGAGAGCAATGAAGGTGCCGAGGAAGATGCTGAACATCAGCATCAGTTCACCGCGCATCCACTGACCGATCTTCACGTGGATTGCTTCGCCTTTCTGCCGTGCGTACGGCCGATATCGTTCGGGCAAGAAGCCACCGACCCAACGGAGGATGCGCTCTTTTTCCAATTGAATGAAAAACGCTAGCACCAACACAACGGCCAGGTTGACGATAAATTCCAACACCGACCCCGCAATGCTTGCCGCAAAGCGGACGGACTCGGTGGCAATGTCCGAAAGCGAGCGGCCCGTTTCCTGCAGGTTCGTGGTAAAGCGGTCAATCGACAAATTTTCACCAATCGTTTGCAGGAAACGGTTGAATTGTTGGTTGAAGATGCTCTCCGGCGGCATGAAGGGCAAGGTGACCTGCGGATCCTCCAACATCGGGATGATCGTTGTGGAAATGCTGTTGCTAATCTGTTGGAGCTGCTGCGCAATGATTGGAATCAACGACAAAATCAAAAAGAGAATCAAACAGAAGGCCACGAGGTAATGCGTTAAGATCGCTAGTCCACGAGGAATGCGCCAGCGTTCAAGCGCCTGGACACCAGGATCCATAAGCGTAGCTACAAAGACAGAGAGAATAAGCAGCAGCAACTTGTCTCGCAGATGGAAGAGGATCCACACGCCAGCCAGGACGGCGAGTATGCTAAAGGTGGCGCGGACGACACTGCCCGTTGAAATATGCATCACCACATCGTTGTCCGCGGCTGCACTTTTTTTTGAAGGCAGCGGATCTGTATCATCGATGCGGCGTGCTTGGCGCGCGCGATCCAAAATCAGTTGGGCCTTGCGGCCGATGGTACGGATACTTTGGAAGGCGACTGCGGATCGTTTCTTTGGCATGGGATTAGCTTAGGGCATTGAGGACAAATGTGACAATCACAAAAGAGAGAACCGAAGCAATCAAACCCACAATCGCATTATTGATTGTCTGCTTTGCCTGGTCTTTGCTGCCAATGAGGTTACCGAGAGTCCACTGATAACCGCCAACCATGATCATGATGACGCAAATGGCGCCGGTAAGTGAAAACACAACGCGGATGACATGTAGCGCGACTTCTAAGACACAATCAGCATCTATTCTTCCAGTAGCTAAATTCCCGTCACAAAGTCCGGAGTGAATAATGCTGTTGTAGTTTTGTGCCTCGACTGCAAGAGGTGCCGAGAGCAGCAGCAGGAGCAACAATAGTCCGAAGCGACGCACGGCCAGTAGTATACTCGAATAATTGAATACTAGTACTCTGATATTCCAGTATTCTGACCCCGATGCCCTTTTCGTGGAGCACCATCAACCGGCCCATCATTGCGCTTGCACCCATGGATGGCGTGACCGATGCGTCGTACCGACGTCTCATTAAAAGGTTGGCGCCAGCAACTGTTGTTTACACTGAATTTTTAAGTACGGATGCAATCCACTATGGTGCCAAACGTGTCATGGACGAGCTTTCCTTCGACCCGGACGAGGAACGTCCATTTATCGTGCAAGTCTTCGGCAAAGATCCGGAACATTTTTTGTCCGCGGCCAAAGTTATCGAACAAATGGGGGCCGATGGTATCGACATCAATATGGGCTGTCCTGCGGCGAAGGTTGTGTCTTCGTGTCATGGCAGCGCGCTGATTCGGCAGCCGGAGCTGGCGCAAGAACTTGTGCATGCTACGAAGAAGGCAGTCTCGATTCCAGTCAGTGTCAAAACTCGACTCGGATGGGAAACGAGCGAAACACTGATTTCGTTTTGCCAGAAGCTCGTTGAGGCAGGCGCGGAAGCGCTCGCCATTCACGGCCGCCGCTACTGCGACAAGTTCAGCGGCCAAGCGAACTGGGATCCCATCTACGAACTCAAGCGTAATGTTTCCGTGCCGGTAATCGGAAACGGTGACATTTGGAGCGCGGCGGACGCCGTAGCCAAGATTGGGAATCTGGATGGTGTGATGGTTGGCCGCGGAACATTTGGGAATCCCTGGCTCATGAAAGACATTGCCGAGGCGTTCAAAGAAGTACGAGGTGACGAGGTACGAGACAATGACGTTACCTCATCTATTCGTAACCTCGTACCTACAGTCCAGGGATTGTCTTTCGCGGAGAAGATCCCCTTCATCCTCATGCACTGCGAACTCGCCGTCGCCGTGAAAGGCGAGAAGCGCGGCATGCTGGAAATGCGCCGGCATCTGGCGAGTTACGTCAAAGGTTTTGACGGCGCGAGCGAGATGCGCTCAAAGCTTGTGCAAGTGGAACGCTTAGCTGACGTCCGAGAAGTTTTGGGTGTTGCTTGATTTACCTTGTCTCTCCCAGTACGGTCTCCCCCTTATGGGTATCCGAAGGTCAGAGGTGGGCAGACGAGAAGCATTTATAGTCGACATGAAGGAACAATTATTGCTAAAGGAACAGACGTTACAACTGAGACTCAACGGGCAAACGGATGATGAGCGGACGCTGGAGATGGCGCGGCGCGAAATTGAGAATATTCATGCCACGCAAGCACGGATTCGCAAGGGTGTTTACGGCATCTGCACCGATTGCCAGGAAGAGATATCACGCGGACAACTCAGTGCATCTCCATACGCAGAACGTTGTTATCCGTGTCAGAATGATTTCGACCGGGAGCGCAAAATGCAACTCACGCAGGCAATCCAACATGGCAGCCAAAATGGAATAATGTGATTACTGTTCTGATTTTTTCAGGGCTACTTTCATAAACCGACTCAAAACATAATCAATGGTGGCTCTGGCCTCCTCTTGTTTGGTTGCAATTGCCAAAATGGTCAGTTCAAAATTCTGTCTGTCCGATGAACGCAGATACAATCTATAGTTAGATTTTTCGCTCAGGTGGCCATATTCATTAGGTTCGAGAGGACGCCTTTCCCGCGTAATGTCACATTGGTTTGGCGCAACATGGATGTGCAGCCGATTGAAGAATGCGGTTCTCATGGTGACACTTTCACGCTCGGCCCCATTGCCGGTGCCACGTAAATCGAGCCGATGTAGATGCCTTTGATGCCACTTGGTTGCGCTTCTTTGATTGCTTGTAGCAGCGTTTCCAAATTTTCCTGGAGTTTCTGCGCGCCGAAGGAAACTTTGCCGAAAGGCACGTGAATGATGCCTTGCTTGTCCATCTTGCATTCAATACGGCCTTTCTTCAGTTCGGCGATGGTTTTGGCAATATCGGTGGTCACCGTTCCGGCTTTGGGATTCGGCATCATGCCTTTCTGGCCCAGGATCTTAGCGATCTTGCCGAGGCCTTTCATGACGTCCGGCATGGCCACAGCCACATCGAAGTCAATTTTGCCCGCTTCGATCTCTTTGATGAGATCATCATTGCCCACACGGTCAGCACCAGCCTTTTTCGCATCACCCGTTTGATCGTCCGGCACGAAGGCGGCGATGCGAAGAGTTTTCCCAGTGCCATGGGGCAACGCAACGGTGGTACGCACCAGCTGATCAGCCTGCGTCGTGTCGGTGTTAATACGAATGTGCGCTTCCACGGTCGCATCAAACTTCGCCGTGCTGATTTGCGGCAGCAGTGCGGCCGCTTCCGCGGCTGAGTAGCTCTTGCCGCGCTGCACTAATTCAGCCTTCGCGGCGTACTTCTTACCGTGCCGTTTGGCAACGGGACTTGCTTTTGATGTAGCCATGGAAATGAGGGGGAACGTGGTGCAAATGCTCTTCGACAAGCTCAGAGCTCCCACGAAAGTGGCAGCATTCTGCGGTTTGCCAATCCTTCATGCAACTATTTTCTTACCTGACTTCGTCCGTCTCTGCGTTGCAGAGCCGGGACTACGCCGGGTTTCGCGTCTGCGCTCACTTCTTGCGGCGCTTACTACCGCGTTTGGACCCGGCGCGACGTGGCAGCAGCCGGAAACGATTGGGCGTTTCTTCACCAGTGAGCAGCAACCACACAACGAGGCAGCTATAGAGCAGGATCACGCCGGGGACCTTCCACCAGCCTTCGGTTTGGATGAAGGCGCTCATCAGGAGCAGATAGAGAATCGAAAAAACGATTGCCACGTAGCACACAATCCGGAGCGTGAAGTCGTAGAGGAGCGATGGGATACGCGTGATATATTTGTCCATATGACGCACCGATTGATCGACCCACAAAAATAAGATGCCACCGGCGGCAAAGAGTAAGAGTAGCACAAGATGCACCGCCGGATCGTTGAGGGCACTCGCTGTCATTGCCGCCAAGGCCGTCACGATCGCGGCGGTGGACATCAGGATGACGGCCACGAGCATCATCAAGTAAGAAAAAACTGCCCGCGCGAGTTTACCGAGATCTGCGGGGGCAACAGTGCGGACACTCAGCAGAAACGCGAGTGTGAAGGCGACCAGGAGCGGACCGCTCAAAGCAGCCAGCGTCCAAATGTAGTCGCCCAATTCAACCAAGAGTTGATCGGTGGGCATGCGGTGATCAGGAAAGGGTTAGGTGAATCGTACTCCTCTGATTTTCGGCTGTCACGAGAAGCAGACAGCATTTACAAGGTACGAGGTGACGAGGTACGAGAAACTCTCGTCACCTCGTACACTCGTCACCTCGTTGAAGGTTCTCGATAGCTTTCCGCATCATGTGTTCTATTTATCCTTCCACCGTCACACCCATGGAGCGGGCCGTGCCGGCGAGCGTTTCCATTGCCTGTTCAACGTTGGTCGTATTGAGATCAGGCATTTTGATTTCCGCGATTTCGCGGAGCTGCTTGCGCGAAATCTTTCCTACCTTATTCTTATTGGGTTCGCCGCTGCCTTTTTCGATCTTCGCTTGCTCGCGGATCAAACTGGCGGCCGGCGGTTGTTTGAGGATGAACGTGAATGAACGATCCTCGTACACGGTTACGACAGCCGGAATGGTTTGGCCGGCGCGGTCTTTGGTTTTCTCGTTAAACTTGGTGCAAAAATCATTGATATTGACGCCGGCTTGCCCGAGCACAGCACCGAGAGGCGGAGCCGGATTGGCTTTTCCGCCCATGGCCTGCACTTTGAGGACTTTCATGACTTTCTTCGCCATAGCGGCGGTACTTTAAGGTGACACCGACTGATGGTCAATTTGAAACCTGCCAAACTTGCTAAACCTGCCAAACTATTCGTTGAGCATGTTTAGGAGGTTTAGCAGGTTAGGTTTGAGGAGCGGAGCTGCTCGACTCTGTCACGGGCCAGCCTGTCAGTGTGTCCATCAAGGTTCGAATGGGCGGTTCTTTCCCCACGGGAATATGGAATTCATAGAGACGATTGCGAATCCGGATGAAGATAATCCGCTCATCGCTAATGCCGGGATCGCGGAAGGCGAGCACGTTTCGGAATGTTGTTTCATTCAATCGTTCAGTTTCATCACGTAGGTCTTGCAGCTCTGGTGTAAACGAATCGTGCAGTGCCTCCTTTAAAGCGAAGAAGTAGATCTTCACCCGCGGTGTCTCTACCCACGTGATCGAACCGGCCCGATCACCATCTTTCAGTAGGACAGTTGAGGTAACGTTGGCTTCGACAGCAGGGATCACTTGTTTTAAAAAGGAAAATTCTTCCGTCTCTACCCGCATGAACTGCAAGTCAGTTAGCACGGTTGGGACATCTGGTTCAGCCACAATCGGTTCTGTGTTGCCACCAGTAGGTGTAGGAGTGGTAGTTGGTTCTTCGGTTACGGAAGCCAGTGGTGTCTGTGCCACCCAGAGCACATCAACTACAGCCAGACTCAAAATAATAAGCGCCAAGCTCATGTAGATCGTCCGGTTTTCGAGGGCTTCCATCCTTGTCAGCCTAGCAGAAATGAGGAGAGAAAAAGAGAAGCAGAGTACCAGTGATTCTCTGTTTACCCGGTGCTCTGTTTCTCTTCTCCCAAAGCTGATAGGCTATGGCTAATGGTGGTAAAGCGCTCGTCAACACACTCGCCCGGACCGAACGGGTCCGTTCGGGCGGGGAAACCGGCCGTTAGCGTGCTACAGACCAGCCGCGAGAGCGAAGCTTTCGAGCAATCGCTCCGTCCCCAATGCTTGAGCGAGTACGTTGGCCAAAGCCAAATCAAAGGTCATCTCTTGGTGCACATTGCTGCCGCGCGGAAGCGCGGTGAACCGCTCGGTCATATGTTGCTCCATGGACCGCCCGGTCTCGGTAAAACTACGCTCGCGCACATCATCGGGCGGGAGATGGGCAGTAACGTTCGTGTCACAAGCGGTCCGGCCGTGGAGAAGACAGGGGACTTGGCCGCACTACTGACTGCACTCCAAGAAGGTGATGTCCTCTTCATCGATGAAATCCATCGCCTGCGGCCGGCGATCGAAGAAGTTTTGTACAGCGCGATGGAAGACTGCGCACTCGACCTTGTCATTGGCAAAGGGCCGTCGGCGCGGTCGATGCGCCTCGAGCTCAAACCGTTCACGCTCGTCGGCGCAACCACGCGCATCGGCGCGATGAGCGCGCCGCTTCGCGATCGTTTCGTGCACTCGTTCAAGCTCGATTTTTACACGGTGCTCGAAATGGAACAGATCGTCACCCGAACGGCGAGTATTCTCAAACTTCCGCTCGAAGATGACGTCGCTCACTATCTTGCTGGCTGTAGCCGGGCCACGCCGCGTGTTGCCAACCGCCTGATTCGCTCCATCCGCGACTACGCGCAGGTGGGAGACGAAGCTACAATCACGCCGAAGCGCGCGCGCTCAACGCTCGCTGCGCTGGGTATAGATGAGATTGGTCTCGATGAAACGGACCGAAAACTGCTCCGGGCAATTACGGAGACATTCAATGGCGGCCCGGTTGGTCTCGGCACGCTGGCGGCCGCGCTCGCGGAAGAGCCGGAAACGCTCGAAGATGTTTATGAGCCGTATTTGCTTCAACAGGGTTTCCTGCAGCGCACGTCGAAGGGAAGAGTGGCGCTGCCGGCGACATACAGAATGCTGGGACTGGAAGTCCCGGAAGTATTGCAGGCGGCGATGTTTAGTGTTTAAAGCCGGTTGATTGCCGCACGAATGCCTTCTTCAAAATGCTGACGCCGAAACCGTTCAGCCTGCTCCCTGGCTGCCGATTCTGAATACTTTTTTTGTTCATACTTTTGCAGAGTGGTTACCAGTGAATCCGTTGTCGGCTCAGCAAAAAATTCACCAGTCGTGCCTTCAATAATCGTTTCCAGCGCGCCGCCGCCTCGATACGCGATCGTCGGTGTTCCGGCGGCGGCGGCTTCCAAAGGCACGAGACCAAAGTCTTCGTAGCCGGGGAAGATCACCGCCTTCGCATTCGCATAGAGTCCTTTGAGTGTTGGCGTATCGGTATAGCCCAGGAACTTTACGGTCGGCCCCGCAATTTTCTGCAATTTGCGACGGTGTGAACCATCGCCGGCGATCTGGAGCGGCAAGTTGAGACGGTTGCAGGCTTCAATCGCGAGGTCGATTCGTTTATATGGAGCGAGCGTGGAGACGATGAGATAATAGGATTCGGATTTGGATTCGGGGATGTCTTCGAACCAGAAGTCATCCACGGGTGGATAGACGATTTCACTCTCTCGGCGCCAATAGAGTTCAATCCGCCGTTGGACTTCCGTCGAAGCTGCCAGTAACACATCCGCGCGCCGGGCCGCCTCGGCATCCCATATGCGCAGGCGGTGGAAGGTGCGCTCCAAGTACATTCGCTGCAGCGGATTCGCACGGGCCAGCACGTCATGCGTGCGGTCCCATAAGTATCGAGCTGGTGAATGAATGTAACTGATGTGCTTCGGTTTTCCGTTCGTGATGATGCCATGTGCAAAGGCTGAGGAACTACTAATCACGAGATCGTAGTCAAAAAAATCCCAGGCCTCGACGGCCTTCGGGAATCGATTGAGGAAGAGATGATGATTGAAACGCGAAATTGAAAATTGAGAATTGAAAATTGAATTTTGCAATTTGCTGACGATCACTCTTTCCGCCGGTAGCCACTCGCGGAATAATTCCTCCTTATATAGGAGGGTGTGGATCGGAGCATCGGGGAACATCTCCGCGAGCACACGCAGGACGCGCTCGGCGCCGCCGCGTACAGTGAGTAATTCATGAACTAAAGCTACCTTCACAGAACGAAGTATAGCCGTATCTACGTGGCGCCGCCGCGCATGGTCAGAAGTTCGTGAACGAGAGCGACCTTCATTGATTTGTAGCTTACCTCACTCCTTCTTCAGTGCCATCAGAGCGGCCATGAGCTGGCGTACTTGTTCTGATAATTGTGGCGGAAGATCAATATCAATCGTTCCTGTTTCACCCCCTGATAATTGCATGTTTACATGTATCCCTTTCTTCTCTTCTGCTGCTGGAGTAGCCTTTTCTGCTTGGAGTTCATACGGCGGTTCCGGGATTTCAGATCGGGCTATTGCTTCGGCCTCAACAAACAACGATTGAAGGTATTCGGCAGTCAACGGGTCGCCTTCAATAATGTCGGTATCTTGAGTATCACCGCGGCCTCCGGTCCTGCTTCGTTTCAGAGCTTTTGTCAGAAGTGCAATGAGTCTCTTTGCTTCAGGCACCGTGCATTCTTTTTGCACGACCATGCCAACTATCTCTGTTTTCATTCCTTCTACAAAAGTAGGCAAAGCATTTTTGCCTGTTTGTTCCAACTGTCTTTTATATTTCCCTACGTCCTGCCGAAATTCCTGAAGAGCCTCTCCTACGGTGGTTAATTTTCGGGCAACCATAGGAAACAATTATCGTGCGTCTGTTGGTCTCATTCAAGTAACTAGATTAGTTTGTTCGCTTGCCGAAAGGCCGTAGTATAGGCGTATGGGTCAGTAGCTCACCCGACTTCGCCTGGCTACGCCGGGTTTCGCTTAGTAGCTACACTGCTCCTTCGTATTGCGAGGTTATCCTTGGGTCAGTAGCTCAGTGGTAGAGCAGGAGACTTTTAATCTCTTGGCCGTGGGTTCGATCCCCACCTGACCCACCAACCTTCGCTCTGCGAAGGTTGCCGGCCGTAGCTCCGACTGCAGTCGGAGATGTGTTTGGTACATTGGCAGAGCTACGGTTGGCAAGCCAGTCGAGAACTGATATTTTGATCATTATGCCAATGAAGCTTTTTCTTACATCACTGGCCCTTCTACTTTCCGCATGTGTCACGGTAGATACAACGAACGATGAAGTGACCGATGAAGAAGCAGATCGTAGTGAAATGGCAGGCACAGCCGCCAGTGTTGATCGATTGAACGAGTCACCGCGGCACCAAGAATGGGTGCAGGTCGATAACAACGGTAAAACGATTTACACGTGGGTCGTGTATCCGGAGTCCAGTGACCCAGCGCCGGTGGTGTTAGTGATTCACGAAAACAGAGGTCTCAACGATTGGGCCCGGAGTCTGGCTGACCAAGTCGCCGAAGCCGGCTACATTGCCGTCGCGCCCGATCTTCTCTCGGGCTTTAGTGACACCATGACGCGTACGAGCGATTTTCCGGCAGATGACGCGGCTACGAGCGCAATTTCGGAACTTGATTCCGAAGAGGTGATGTCAGCCTTACAGGCTGTGGCCGACTGGGCCAAAACAATCCCGGCCTCCGATGGCACGCTGGTTTCCGCTGGCTTCTGTTGGGGCGGCGCTCGTTCATTTGAGTTCGCCACGGAGAACGACGATCTCGCTGCGGCACTCGTCTTCTACGGCACCGGTCCCGAAGATCCTGCCTCGTACGAAACTATCTCGGCGCCCGTGTTTGGCTTTTACGGCGGTGCCGATGAGCGCGTGAACGCTACGATCGATGAATCAGAAGCTGCGATGACCGCAGCCGGCAATGCATACGATTACGTCATCTATGACGGTGCGGGTCATGCCTTCATGCGCAGCGGCGAAGATCCGAC
>DATDTQ010000124.1:0-2459 GCA_035290765.1 Candidatus Peribacteraceae bacterium | reverse complement strand
CTTGTGCGATACATACCGCAAAAGCCCAAACGACGTCGTTTCGGAATTAATGTCAGCTCAGAGCAGTGCGATTGAAGAATCCGTGAAAGATTATATTGCCGGCATGACGGACCAATATGCTCTCGAACAAGCGAAGAAGTACAACGTTCTGCCACGTGAAGGGGCTCTGTTACAATAGATTCCCAATGGCACTTGAAACTACTGAACCGGCGATTACAGCGGATGACTGCGGCCGTCTCTTGCCAGAAATACAGCGCAAACTCGAAAACTTACAGTGTGATAACCCTTTTATTTGGGACTACTTGCGCCGAAATGTAGCTAAAATTGTGGGCTGGATCGATACAAGGCCATCACAAGCACCGGAGCATCATACCGTTGCCAATCCTAAATTAGATGAAAGCCCGATCGGGAAAAGAGTTTTTGGAATCATGACTGCTGTTCGTACAAGTACAAAAAATGCTTTTAATGTGACTGATTTTGAAAATGAACAAGATGAAATGTTTGATATTCAAGTGCCAAGCTTGAGTCAGCGAATAGAACAATTCCAAGAAACATTAGAAACTATTCCAATTGCAACTGCGTCTCACAATCTCAATGAAATTTATTTCCCTAAGGGCACTCTCGGCTTTTCTGTGGAAGATTCCAAATCTTATTTTGAAAGAAAATTACCTGAAATACCAGAGAACAACATGGTGCTAATGGAACATGATCGGCACACAGTTAAGCAAGCCGTCGAAAATTTTGCGAATACGATGCATCAACCCTTGGAGAAAGACCAGCCTTGGGAATTTGTTCACGCAGACTTACTAACTTTATCAATACTTCTAGGCAACTTGGAGAGCAGACTGGAAGCAGGCGAAGAGCATGAGGCGGCCGCTCTTTGTTTAGGAAGAAAGAAAAAGCCGGATGAATTAGTTGCTTTTGTGGATGCTCCTATTGGCCATATAAGGCAGAAGGATCTCACTTTACATTTAGACTTGTCTACCACAGTAAAAAGAATTGAAGATTTGTTACGTGACCTGGTTTTGTACGTACATTCAGTAAGTTCACGTGGAAATATTGATGGCCGAAAACTTTCCATCCCCGCAACGGATTACGACGTTCAGCATTTAATCCGTTCGATTCACACCAAACAATATTTTGAGGGCATTGTCGTAATTCCCAACTCAATGCGAGGTCTCTTATAATTCCACCTTCTGGTGGCGCGGCAATAATGACAGCGGATCGATATGCTCGCCGTTCCGGATAACTTCGAAGTGAAGATGTGGTCCTGTGGTGAGAGCACCCGCGCCCCGGCTGCCTGGCTGACCACCCGAAAGAGCAATGGTCTGACCGGCTGTGACAGTTGCACCTTCGGAAACCAGGAAAGCTGAGGCATGTCCATAGAGCGTGACAACGCCTTGATGACGCATGATCAGATAACTGTAACCCAAACCGTTATCGACGACTTGTTCCACGACGCCATCGGCAGGGGAACGGATTTCCGTGCCTTGTTCGGTGGGGATATCGATGCCTTGGTGAGGCAAACCGAAGAGCATTTCATATTCGTTATCCATGAAGCCAGCTGACAAGCCGTACACCGGTTCGACTGGCCAGCTCAGCACGGCTGGCTGTCCACGAACGGCGACGCTAATACGCCCAGCCCGTTCTTGCGCTTCCCAGAGTTCATTGAACGCCGCGCGCAGCCGATCTTCGGCTTGGCGCGTGTCATTCAGCAGGGCGATTAATTTTTGGCGAACAAGTTTCAATTCTTCTTCCACGCGCGGATCAGGTTCACCTTGCTCTAAACGAAGCTGGATGACCTGGAGTTGATGACGCATAATTTCCTCGCGCTGCGCGAGCACGGCGCGCTCTTGGCGCGTGCGCTTGATGTCTGATTCGGTGGCAACAATATCGCGGACGGCAGCATCCGTATCACTGCCGCCGATGAGGGAAGCTGGCAGGTTGGATTGCTCCTGTTTTGTGATGACGGTCGGCTCCGCCGCTCCCACATTGACTTCGATGAATCCATTGGCCCACGCGACGAAACCAACTACGCCGGCCGTCACTGCAAAAAGCGACCAAGGACGGTGTATTTCTATTTCAAAACGCATCAGAGAATTATAGCACAAATGGTCGTTTCCTTCCATACCTGGAGACTTGGAAGGTTTGGAACGTTGAGCAGGTTTAGAAGGTTGGTGTTTGCAAACCTGCTAAACGTCCTTAACTTTCTAAACCTGCTCAACCTGCTTAAATAAGGAACTGCATCATAAACGCATCCACCAACATTTCAAACAGCGTCCTAAATTCCGTAATTCTCTCCGGAATCGGCTCATCTGTTTCTGGTTTTATATAAAGCCCTTGATTGATCTCTAATTGCAAACCAGGCACCAGGAACGGCGGGATACGTCGCCGATGGCAGTGATGGCCTAAAATATATTTGCCAGTGTATGGGAAGTTGATGCGCACGCTGTACCCGC